>NZ_QUOS01000009.1:0-28471 GCF_003390135.1 Streptococcus sp. NM | reverse complement strand
TAACGTTACAGATATAAAAGTATGGGTACCATTATATAACAAAGATAATAGTATACTAATAAAAATTCCTTTGTATGTTTCATATATCTTAAATTTTCTTAAATAAAAATATATAACTAATGGAAATAAAAATTTAACTAAACTAAAACCACCTCTATATATCATACTAGCAACTTCTTCAAGTATAAAAACTGATATACCTGTGTAGCATAAAAAAACTATATGCTCTTTTTTAGTTATTTTACAAATCCGTTCATAACTTTTGCTAACGATAAAAAAATAAACAATAACTATCCCAAATCCAAATAAATTCATTACTCTTTCCCCTTATTTCATTACTTTTTTCTTGGGAAAATAAAATCACGGAGGTATTTTGATATCCTACTATCCCCACCTCGAATCTCCTGCAAGTCTTTTTCCTTCAAGTCTAAAAACTGCTCCAATTTAACTGTGTTTTTCATAATAAAATCTCCTAAAGTGTTTTTTCCTGTAAGCTAACTTACAAAAACTATTATACAAAATGGAATTTCATTGTAGACAAAATTCTCTCAACTGTCATTTTTTTCTCCCCAAGTGTACTTTTTTAAGAAAAAAGCCGGGAAAATTCCCAGCTTTGCTACTATATTGATCCCAGCAGGATTCGAACCTGCGACCGTTCGCTTAGAAGGCGAATGCTCTATCCAGCTGAGCTATGAGACCTAATACAGCTATTCTACCAAAAATCCAATTGAAAGTCAATTTTCTATTTATGATAGGGTGATCCCTGCTGAATCGTAAAAGCCCGATAGATTTGTTCAACAAGGACTAGTCTCATTAACTGATGAGGCAAGGTTAAGCGACCAAAACTAACAGAAAGATTGGCTCTTTTTTTTACATCCTGTGCTAACCCCAGACTCCCTCCAATAATAAAGGTAAGAGTAGAAAATCCTTTTATAGAAGCTTCTTCTAGCTGCTTACTAAATTCTTCTGAGGAGAAAGTTCTCCCTTCGATAGCCAACGCAATAACAAAATCACGGTCACCAACTTTTGATAAAATTCTCTGACCTTCTATTTCTAAAATCTTTTGATTTTCTGACTCACTGGCCCTATCTGGTGTTTTTTCATCTGCTAGCTCAATCATTTCAAGCTTAGCAAATCGAGAAATTCGTTTTGAATACTCTGCGATACCATCTTTTAAATACTTTTCTTTCAGTTTCCCAACTGTTACAACTTTAATTTTCATGACTCTATTCTAACATATTCTCTATTTTTTCACATCTTATTCACAAAATAAAAGGTTAATTTTAGCCGAGAAAACCACAGATTTTTGAAAGTTATCCACAATCTGTGAAAAACTTTTATTTTTAAGTTATAATTAAGCTAGTCAGTTTATACTTTCATTAATTTAAAACATATGGAGGCAAATATGAAACATCTCAAAACATTTTACAAAAAATGGTTTCAATTATTAGTCGTTATCGTCATTAGCTTTATTAGTGGAGCCTTGGGGAGTTTTTCAATAAACCAACTAACTCAGAAAAGTACTGTAAGTAACTCCAACAACAATAGTACTATTACACAGACTGCCTATAAGAACGAAAATTCAACAACACAGGCTGTTAACAAAGTAAAAGACGCTGTTGTTTCTGTTATTACTTATTCAGCTAACAGACAAAATAGCGTATTTGGCAATGATGATACAGATACAGATTCTCAGCAAATCTCTAGTGAAGGATCTGGGGTTATTTATAAAAAGAATGACAAAGAAGCTTATATTGTCACCAACAATCACGTTATAAATGGTGCCAGCAAAGTAGATATTCGTTTGTCAGATGGAACTAAGGTACCTGGAGAAATCGTCGGAGCTGACACTTTCTCTGATATTGCTGTCGTCAAAATATCTTCAGAAAAAGTGACAACAGTAGCGGAATTTGGTGATTCTAGTCAGTTAACCGTAGGAGAAACTGCTATTGCTATCGGTAGCCCGTTAGGTTCTGAATATGCTAATACTGTCACTCAAGGTATCATATCTAGTCTCAATCGAAATGTATCTTTAAAATCTGAAGATGGACAAGCCATTTCTACAAAAGCCATCCAAACTGATACTGCTATTAACCCAGGTAACTCTGGTGGCCCACTAATCAATATTCAAGGACAGGTTATCGGAATTACCTCAAGTAAAATTGCCACAAATGGAGGAACATCTGTAGAAGGTCTTGGTTTTGCAATCCCTGCAAATGATGCTATCAATATTATTGAACAATTGGAAAAGAACGGAAAAGTGACTCGTCCAGCTTTGGGAATTCAAATGGTCAATCTCTCAAATATTAATACAAGTGATATTAGAAGACTGAATATTCCAAGCAGTGTAACATCTGGTGTAGTTGTTCGTTCTGTGCAAAGTAATATGCCTGCAAATGGTCACCTTGAAAAATACGATGTTATTACAAAAGTAGATGACAAAGACATCGCTTCATCAACAGACTTACAAAGTGCTCTTTACAATCATTCTATCGGAGACACCATTAAGATAACTTACTATCGTAACGGTAAAGAAGAAACTACATCTATTAAACTTGACAAGAGTTCAGGCGATTTAGAATCTTAATTGACATCTATGTAAAGAAAGCTTTACATAAGAGAAAAGATGTGTTAGTGTAGAATCATGGAAAAATTTGAAATGATTTCTATCACGGATATACAAAAAAATCCCTATCAACCTCGAAAAGAATTTGATGGAGAAAAACTACATGAACTAGCACAGTCTATCAAAGAAAATGGGGTCATTCAACCGATTATTGTTCGTCAATCTCCTGTTATTGGTTATGAAATCCTTGCAGGAGAGAGACGCTATCGCGCTTCACTTTTAGCTGGTCTAACGTCTATCCCAGCTGTTGTTAAACAACTTTCAAACCAAGAGATGATGGTCCAGTCCATCATTGAAAATTTACAAAGAGAAAATTTAAATCCAATAGAAGAAGCACGCGCCTATGAATCTCTTGTAGAGAAAGGATTTACCCATGCTGAAATTGCAGATAAAATGGGCAAGTCTCGTCCTTATATCAGCAACTCTATTCGCTTGCTGTCCTTGCCAGAACAGATCCTCTCAGAAGTAGAAAATGGCAAACTATCACAAGCCCATGCGCGTTCTCTAGTTGGCTTGAATAAGGAACAACAAGACTATTTCTTTCAACGGATTATATATGAAGACATTTCTGTAAGGAAGTTAGAAGCTCTTCTGACAGAGAAAAAACAAAAGAAACAGAAAAAAAATGATTATTTCATACAAAATGAAGAAGAACAGTTAAAAAAACTACTCGGATTAGATGTAGAAATCAAACTGTCTAAAAAAGATAGCGGAAAAATCATTATTGCTTTCTCAAATCAAGAAGAATACAGTAGAATTATCAACAGCCTGAAATAAGGCTGTTCTTTTATTTTTTTATCTCACAATGTTATCCACTCTTTTTTTAATAAAAAGCTTAATAAATCAATAGTTTCTGATTTTATCCCCAACCTGTGGATAAAACTTGATAACATTGTGGATTAATTTTCACAGCTTGTGGAAAATTCTTGCTATCTATGGTAAAATAAGTCTAACATTAAACTTTTAAATAGTAAAGGAGGAGAATGGATTGAAAGAAAAACAATTTTGGAATCGTATATTAGAATTTGCTCAAGAAAGATTAACTCGATCCATGTATGATTTCTATGCTATTCAAGCTGAACTCATTAAGGTAGAGGAAAATGTTGCCACTATATTTTTACCACGATCTGAAATGGAAATGGTCTGGGAAAAACAACTAAAAGATATCATTGTAGTAGCTGGTTTTGAAATTTATGATGCTGAAATAACTCCCCACTATATTTTCACCAAGCCTCAAGATACGACTATTTCACAAGTTGAAGAAGCTACAAATTCAACTCTTTATGACTATAGTCCAAAGTTAGCATCTATTCCTTATTCGGATACTGGATTAAAAGAAAAGTATACCTTTGATAATTTTATCCAAGGAGATGGAAATGTTTGGGCAGTATCAGCCGCTTTGGCTGTCTCTGAAGATTTGGCTCTGACCTATAACCCTCTTTTTATCTATGGAGGACCTGGCCTTGGTAAGACTCACTTACTCAATGCAATTGGGAATGAGATTTTGAAAAATATTCCTGATGCGCGTGTGAAGTACATCCCTGCTGAAAGCTTTATCAACGACTTTCTTGAACACCTGAGACTTGGTGAAATGGAAAAGTTCAAAAAAACTTACCGTAGTCTTGATCTCTTGTTAATTGATGATATCCAATCGCTGAGTGGCAAAAAAGTTGCAACTCAAGAAGAATTTTTCAATACTTTCAATGTTCTCCATAGCAATCAAAAACAAATTGTTCTGACTAGTGATCGTAGTCCTAAACACTTAGAAGGCCTTGAAGAACGGCTTGTCACGCGCTTTAGCTGGGGCTTGACGCAAAACATCACACCACCTGACTTTGAAACACGTATTGCCATTTTACAAAGTAAAACAGAGCATTTAGACTACAATTTCCAAAGTGATACCCTAGAATACCTAGCTGGCCAATTTGATTCAAACGTTCGAGAACTTGAAGGAGCAATCAACGACATCACTTTAATTGCAAGAGTGAAGAAGATTAAGGATATCACTATCGATATCGCTGCAGAAGCCATTAGAGCTCGCAAACAAGATGTTAGCCAAATCCTCGTCATCCCAATTGATAAAATCCAAAATGAAGTTGGTAACTTTTATGGTGTCAGTGTCAAAGAAATGAAGGGAAGTAGACGTCTTCAAAATATTGTGTTAGCCCGTCAAGTGGCTATGTATTTATCTAGAGAACTAACAGATAATAGTCTTCCAAAAATTGGGAAGGAATTTGGAGGAAAAGATCATACAACAGTCATTCACGCCCATGCTAAAATTAAATCTTTGATTGATGAAGACGATAATTTACGTTTAGAAATTGAATCAATCAAAAAGAAAATTAAATAACTTGTGGATAACTTTCGCTTTTTTATCTTTTTTATCCACATTTTTTAAACAAGCTAAAAAACTTGATATGACTTGTTTAAAGTCTGTTTTCCACAGATTTCACAGACTCTATTATTACTATTATCCTTCTAATACTAAAAATAAATAAAGGAGAATCCATGATTCATTTTTCAATTAATAAAAATTTATTTCTACAAGCTTTAAATACTACTAAGAGAGCTATTAGTTCTAAAAATGCCATTCCTATTTTATCAACTGTCAAAATTGACGTGACCAATGAAGGTGTTACTTTAATTGGTTCAAATGGTCAAATTTCAATTGAAAATTTTATTTCTCAAAAAAATGAAGATGCTGGTTTGTTAATTACTTCTTTAGGTTCAATTCTTCTTGAAGCTTCTTTCTTTATCAATGTTGTATCTAGTCTACCTGATGTGACTCTTGATTTTAAAGAAATTGAACAAAATCAAATTGTTTTAACGAGTGGTAAATCAGAAATTACCCTAAAAGGAAAAGATAGCGAACAATATCCACGAATCCAAGAAATTTCAGCAAGTACTCCTTTGGTTCTTGAAACAAAATTACTCAAGAAAATTATCAATGAAACAGCCTTTGCTGCAAGTACACAAGAGAGTCGTCCAATTTTAACAGGTGTTCATTTTGTATTAAGTCAACACAAGGAGCTAAAAACAGTGGCAACAGACTCTCATCGTCTAAGCCAGAAAAAATTAACGCTTGAGAAAAATAGTGATGATTTTGATGTTGTCATTCCTAGCCGTTCTCTACGCGAATTTTCAGCAGTATTTACAGACGATATTGAAACTGTAGAGATTTTCTTTGCCAACAATCAAATCCTCTTTAGAAGCGAAAATATTAGCTTTTATACTCGTTTGTTAGAAGGTAACTATCCTGATACAGATCGTTTGATTCCAACAGACTTTAACACTACTATTACTTTTGATGTGGTAAACTTACGCCAGTCAATGGAGCGTGCTCGTCTTTTATCAAGTGCGACTCAAAATGGTACTGTGAAACTTGAAATTAAAGATGGGATTGTTAGCGCCCATGTTCACTCTCCAGAAGTTGGTAAAGTAAACGAAGAAATCGATACTGATCAGGTTACTGGTGAAGATTTGACTATTAGTTTCAACCCAACTTACTTGATTGATTCCCTTAAAGCTTTAAATAGCGAAAAGGTGACTATTAGCTTTATCTCAGCTGTTCGTCCATTTACTCTTGTGCCAGCAGATACTGACGAGGACTTCATGCAGCTCATTACACCAGTTCGTACAAATTAAGTTAAAGAGGTTGAGCCTAGCTCGCCTCTTTTATGATATAATCGAAAAAGAAAAGGAGAGTAGTATGTATCAAGTTGGAAATTTTGTTGAAATGAAAAAACCACATGCTTGCACCATCAAGTCAACAGGTAAAAAGGCCAATCGTTGGGAAATTACACGTGTAGGAGCAGATATCAAAATTAAATGTAGTAATTGTGACCATGTTGTCATGATGGGGCGCTATGATTTTGATCGAAAAATGAATAAAATTATTGACTGATACTCAATGAAAATCAAAGAGCAAACTAGGAAACTAGCCGCAGGTTGCTCAAAACACTGTTTTGAGGTTGCAGATAGAACTGACGAAGTCAGTAATATCTATACGGCAAGGCGACGTTGACGTGGTTTGAAGAGATTTTCGAAGAGTATGAGAACCCTTAGTTAGAGGGTTAGCAAGTTTTCCCTTTTTGTGTTATAATATTAGGGATTGAAATGAAAACGGAGAATGAGAAATATGGCTTTAACAGCAGGTATCGTTGGTTTGCCAAACGTTGGTAAATCAACACTATTTAATGCAATTACAAAAGCAGGAGCAGAGGCAGCGAACTACCCATTTGCAACGATTGATCCAAACGTTGGAATGGTAGAAGTTCCAGATGAACGCCTACAAAAACTAACTGAAATGATTACTCCTAAAAAGACAGTGCCAACAACATTTGAATTTACAGATATTGCAGGGATTGTAAAAGGAGCTTCAAAAGGAGAAGGGCTAGGGAATAAATTCTTGGCCAATATCCGTGAAGTAGATGCGATTGTTCATGTAGTTCGTGCTTTTGATGATGAAAATGTTATGCGCGAGCAAGGACGGGAAGACGCTTTTGTAGATCCACTTGCAGATATTGACACCATTAACCTGGAATTGATTCTTGCTGACTTAGAATCAGTTAATAAGCGTTATGCGCGTGTAGAAAAGATGGCACGTACGCAAAAAGATAAAGAATCAGTAGCAGAATTCAATGTTCTTCAAAAGATTAAACCTGTTCTTGAAGATGGAAAATCAGCTCGAACCATTGAATTTACAGATGAAGAACAAAAGGTTGTCAAAGGTCTCTTCCTTTTGACGACTAAACCAGTGCTCTATGTTGCTAATGTGGACGAGGATGTGGTTTCAGAACCTGACTCTATCGACTATGTTAAACAAATTCGTGAATTCGCAGCGACAGAAAATGCTGAAGTAGTCGTTATTTCTGCGCGTGCTGAGGAAGAAATTTCTGAGTTAGATGATGAAGATAAGCAAGAGTTTCTTGAAGCACTTGGATTGACAGAATCAGGCGTTGACAAGTTGACTCGTGCAGCTTACCACTTGCTTGGACTGGGAACTTACTTCACAGCTGGTGAAAAAGAGGTTCGCGCTTGGACCTTCAAACGTGGTATGAAGGCTCCTCAAGCAGCTGGTATTATCCACTCAGACTTTGAAAAAGGCTTTATTCGTGCAGTAACCATGTCATATGAGGATCTAGTGAAATACGGATCTGAAAAGGCCGTAAAAGAAGCTGGACGCTTGCGGGAAGAAGGAAAAGAATATATCGTTCAAGATGGCGATATCATGGAATTCCGCTTTAATGTATAAGAGATTTAATAAATAGTGTCAATTAGGTTGGAAAAAAATTCCAACCCTTTTGGCTTTTGAAAGGAAAAATAAATGACCAAATTACTTGTAGGCTTGGGCAATCCAGGGGATAAATATTTTGAAACAAAACACAATGTTGGTTTTATGTTGATTGACCAACTAGCGAAGAAACAGAATATCACTTTTACACACGATAAGATATTTCAAGCTGATCTAGCATCTTTTTTTCTTAATGGCGAAAAAATTTATCTTGTCAAACCAACGACCTTTATGAATGAAAGCGGGAAAGCTGTTCATGCTTTATTGACTTACTATGGTTTGGATATTGAAGATTTACTCATTATTTATGATGATCTTGACATGGAAGTTGGAAAGATTCGTTTAAGATCAAAGGGCTCCGCAGGTGGTCATAATGGTATCAAGTCTATTATTCAACATATAGGGACCCAGGTCTTTAATCGTGTTAAGATTGGAATCGGAAGACCTAAAAATGGTATGTCAGTTGTTCACCATGTTTTGAGTAAGTTTGACAAGGATGATTATATCGGTATTTTACAGTCTATTGACAAGGTTGACGATGCTGTAAACTATTATTTACAAGAGAAAAACTTTGAGAAAACAATGCAGAGGTATAACGGATAAATGGTGACCTTATTAGATTTATTCTCAGAAAATAATCAGATTAAAAAATGGAATCAAAGTTTAACAGATAAGAAAAGACAACTAATACTTGGCTTATCAACATCTACTAAGGCTCTTGCAATTGCAAGCAGTTTAGAAAAAGAAGATAAGATTGTGTTATTGACGTCAACTTATGGAGAAGCAGAAGGACTTGTTAGTGATCTTCTATCTATCTTGGGTGAGGAACTTGTCTATCCATTTTTGGTAGATGACTCCCCCATGGTCGAGTTCTTGATGTCTTCACAAGAAAAAATCATTTCACGGGTCGAAGCCTTGCGTTTTTTGACTGATACATCTAAGAAAGGGATTTTGGTTTGTAATATTGCAGCAAGTCGATTGATTTTACCGTCTCCAAATGTATTCAAAGATAGTATTGTAAAAATCTCAGTTGGTGAAGAATATGACCAACATGCGCTTATCCATCAGTTAAAGGAAATAGGCTATCGAAAAGTTACACAAGTACAAACTCAAGGAGAATTTAGTCTGCGAGGAGATATTTTAGATATTTTTGAAATATCCCAGTTAGAACCTTTCCGAATTGAGTTTTTTGGTGATGAAGTCGATGGTATTAGGTCATTTGAAGTCGAAACACAATTATCGAAAGAAAATCAGACAGAACTCACCATCTTTCCAGCTAGTGATATGCTTTTGAGAGAAAAGGATTATCAACGAGGTCAGTCAGCTTTAGAAAAACAAATTTCAAAAACGTTATCACCTATTTTAAAATCATACTTAGAAGAAATTCTTTCAAGTTTTCATCAAAAACAAATTCATTTAGATTCTAGGAAGTTTTTATCTTTGTGTTATGACAAGACATGGACTGTTTTTGACTATATTGAAAAAGATACCCCAGTATTCTTTGATGATTATCAGAAATTGATGAATCAATATGAAGTCTTTGAAAGGGAGTTAGTACAATACTTTACAGAAGAATTACAGAACAGTAAAGCATTTTCTGAGATGCAGTATTTTGCAGATACAGAGCAAATCTATAAAAAACAGAGTCCGGTTACCTTTTTCTCTAACCTGCAAAAGGGGTTAGGAAATCTCAAGTTTGATCAAATTTATCAATTTAATCAATATCCCATGCAAGAGTTTTTCAATCAATTTTCTTTTCTAAAAGAAGAAATTGATCGATACAAAAAAATGAATTACACTATTATTCTTCAGTCTAGCAATTCAATGGGAAGTAAAACATTGGAGGATGTTTTAGAGGAATATCAGATTAAATTGGATTCCAGAGATAAGTCAAGTATTTGTAAAGAATCTGTAAACTTAATCGAGGGTAATCTCAGACATGGTTTTCATTTTGTTGATGAAAAGGTTTTATTGATAACTGAACATGAGATTTTTAAAAAGAAATTGAAACGTCGTTTTCGAAGACAACATGTTTCAAACGCAGAGAGATTAAAAGATTACAATGAACTTGAAAAAGGAGATTATGTTGTTCACCATATCCATGGGATTGGTCAATATCTAGGAATTGAAACAATTGAAATCAAGGGAATTCACCGCGATTATGTAAGTGTCCAGTATCAAAATGGGGATCAAATTTCCATACCAGTAGAGCAGATTCAGTTACTGTCTAAATATATTTCAAGTGATGGGAAAGCGCCAAAACTCAATAAATTAAATGATGGTCATTTCAAAAAAGCCAAGCAAAAAGTTAAGAACCAGGTAGAGGATATAGCTGACGATTTAATCAAACTTTATTCTGAGCGCAGCCAGTTGAAGGGTTTTGCTTTTTCAGCTGATGATGAAGATCAACATGCTTTTGATGATGCCTTTCCTTATGTTGAAACGGATGATCAACTTCGTAGTATTGAGGAAATCAAGAGCGATATGCAGGCTTCTCAGCCAATGGATCGACTTTTAGTTGGGGATGTTGGTTTTGGAAAGACTGAAGTTGCTATGCGTGCAGCCTTTAAGGCAGTCAATGATAACAAACAGGTTGTCGTTTTAGTTCCGACGACGGTTTTAGCGCAACAGCACTATACGAATTTTAAGGAACGATTCCAAAATTTTGCAGTTAATATTGATGTGTTGAGTCGCTTTAGAAGTAAAAAAGAACAGACTGAAACACTTGAAAAATTGAAAAACGGTCAAGTTGATATTTTGATTGGAACGCATCGAGTTTTATCTAAAGATGTTGAGTTTGCTGATTTGGGATTGATGATTATTGATGAAGAGCAGCGATTTGGTGTCAAGCATAAGGAAACCTTGAAAGAGTTGAAGAAACAAGTGGATGTCCTAACCCTGACCGCTACGCCAATTCCTCGTACCCTTCATATGTCTATGCTGGGAATCAGAGATTTGTCTGTTATTGAAACTCCACCGACTAATCGTTATCCAGTGCAAACCTATGTTTTGGAAAAGAATGATAGTGTCATTCGTGATGCGGTCTTGCGTGAAATGGAGCGTGGAGGTCAAGTTTACTATCTTTACAACAAAGTTGACACGATTGACCAAAAGGTTTCAGAATTACAGGAGTTGATTCCAGAGGCTTCGATTGGTTTTGTTCATGGGCAAATGAGTGAGATTCAGTTAGAAAATACTTTATTAGATTTCATTGAAGGTCAGTATGATATTTTGGTGACAACTACCATTATTGAGACAGGGGTGGACATTCCAAATGCCAATACTTTATTTATTGAAAATGCGGACCATATGGGCTTGTCAACCTTGTATCAGTTAAGAGGAAGAGTCGGTCGTAGTAATCGTATTGCTTATGCCTATCTCATGTATCGCCCAGAAAAATCAATCAGTGAAGTCTCTGAAAAGAGATTAGAAGCGATCAAAGGATTTACAGAATTGGGTTCTGGATTTAAGATTGCAATGCGCGATCTTTCGATTCGTGGAGCAGGAAATCTTTTAGGGAAATCCCAGTCTGGTTTCATTGATTCTGTTGGTTTTGAATTGTATTCGCAGTTATTGGAGGAAGCTATTGCTAAACGACATGGTAATGTGAACACAAGAACCAAAGGGAATTCTGAGTTGATTTTACAAATTGATGCCTATCTTCCTGATACTTATATTTCTGATCAACGACATAAGATTGAAATTTACAAGAAAATTCGTCAAATTGACAACCTTGTCAATTATGAGGAGTTACAAGAAGAGCTGATGGACCGTTTTGGAGAATACCCAGATGTGGTTGCTTATCTTTTAGAGATTGGTTTGGTTAAGTCTTATCTTGATAAGGTCTTTGTTCAACGTGTGGAACGAAAAGAAAATAAGATTACAGTTCAATTTGAAAAAATTACTCAGCGACTGTTCTTGGCTCAAGATTATTTTAAAGCTTTATCCGCAACGAACTTAAAAGCAGCTATAGCTGAGAATAAGGGATTAATGGAAGTTGTATTTGATGTTCGAAACAAGAAGGACTATGAAATTTTAGAAGGTCTGCTCATTTTTGGAGAAAGTTTATTAGAGATAAAAGTGTTGAAAGAAGGCAATTCTCTTTAACATTTTTCTTCTATAAAATGGAGAAAAATGGTACAATAATAATTTGAGGTAATAAAAATGAGACTAGACAAATATTTAAAAGTATCAAGAATTATCAAGCGTCGTACAGTCGCAAAAGAAGTAGCAGATAAAGGCAGAATCAAGGTAAATGGAATCTTGGCCAAAAGTTCAACGGATTTGAAAGTTAATGACCAAGTTGAAATTCGCTTTGGCAATAAGTTGCTGCTTGTAAAAGTACTGGAGATGAAAGATAGTACAAAAAAAGAAGATGCAGCAGGAATGTATGAAATTGTCAGTGAAACACGGGTAGAAGAAAATGTCTAAAAATATCGTACAATTGAATAATTCTTTTATTCAAAATGAACACCAACGTCGTCGCTATCTGATGAAGGAACGACAAAAACGTAATCGTTTCATGGGCTGGGTTCTTATTTTGATGATTTTATTGTTCATTTTACCAACTTATAATCTTGCTCAAAGCTATAATCAATTACTCCAAAGACGTCAACAGTTATCAGACTTGCAAACTCAGTATCAAACCTTGAGTGAGGAAAAGGAGAAAGAGACAGCTTTTGCTACAAAGTTGAAAGATGAAGAGTACGCTGCTAAATACATGCGTGCAAAATATTATTATTCTAAGAATCGGGAAGCTGTTTATACGATTCCTGACTTGCTCCCAAGGTGATAAAATGGAAAATTTATTAGACGTAATTGAGCAATTCTTGAGTCTATCGGATGAAAAGCTGGAAGAGTTAGCTGATAAAAATCAATTATTGCGTTTACGAGAAGAAAAGGAAAGGAAGAATGCGTAAGTTCTTAATTATTTTGTTGCTACCGAGTTTTTTGACAGTTTCAAAAGTCGTTAGCACAGAAAAAGAAGTTGTATATACTTCGAAAGAAATTTATTACCTTTCACAATCTGACTTTGGTATTTATTTTAGAGAAAAATTAAGTTCTCCCATGGTTTATGGAGAGGTTCCTGTTTATGCGAATGAAGATTTAGTAGTGGAATCTGGAAAATTGACTCCAAAAACAAGTTTTCAAATAACCGAGTGGCGTTTAAATAAACAAGGAATTCCAGTATTTAAGCTATCAAATCATCAATTTATAGCTGCGGACAAACGATTTTTATATGATCAATCAGAGGTAACTACAACAATAAAAAAAGTATGGTTAGAATCTGATTTTAAACTGTATAACAGTCCTTATGATTTAAAAGAAGTGAAATCATCCTTATCAGCTTATTCGCAAGTTTCAATTGATAAGACCATGTTTGTAGAAGGGAAAGAATTTCTACATATTGATCAGGCTGGATGGGTAGCTAAAGAATCAACTTCTGAAGATGATAATCGGATGAGTAAAGTCCAAGAAATGTTATCGGAAAAATATCAGAAGGATTCATTTTCTATTTATGTTAAGCAACTGACTACTGGAAAAGAAGCTGGTATCAATCAAGATGAAAAGATGTATGCAGCTAGCATTTTAAAATTACCTTATCTCTACTATACGCAAGAAAAAATAAATGAGGGTCTTTATCAGTTAGACACGACTGTAAAATACGTATCAGCAGTCAATGATTTTCCAGGTTCTTATAAACCAGAGGGAAGTGGTAGTCTCCCTAAAAAAGAGGATAATAAAGAGTATTCTATAAAGGACTTAATCACAAAAGTATCTAAAGAATCGGATAATGTAGCTCATAATCTATTGGGATATTACATTTCAAATCAATCTGATGCTATATTCAAATCCAAGACGTCTGCTATTATGGGAGATGATTGGGATCCAAAAGAAAAATTGATTTCTTCTAAAATGGCTGGGAAAGTCATGGAAGCTATTTATAACCAAAATGGATTTGTATTGGATTCTTTGACTAAAACAGATTTTGATAATGAGAGAATTGCCAAAGGTGTTTCTGTTAAAGTAGCTCATAAAATTGGAGACGCGGATGAATTTAAGCATGATACAGGTGTTGTCTATGCAGATTCTCCATTTATTCTTTCTATTTTCACTAAAAATTCTGATTATGATACGATTTCTAAGATAGCCAAGGATGTTTATGAGGTTCTAAAATGAGGGAACAAGATTTTTTAAATCATTTTCTCAAGAAGGGATATTTCAAAAAGCATACTAAGGTGGTGCTAGCTCTTTCTGGTGGATTGGATTCTATGTTTCTATTTAAGGTATTATCTACGTATCAAAAAGAGTTAGAAATTGAATTGATTCTAGCTCATGTTAATCATAAGCAGAGAGTAGAATCAGATTGGGAAGAACAGGAATTAAGGAAGTTGGCTGCTGAAGCAGAGCTTCCTATTTATATCAGCAATTTTTCAGGAGAATTTTCTGAAGCGCGTGCTCGAAATTTTCGTTATGATTTTTTTCAAGAGGTTATGAAAAAGACAGGTGCGACAGCCTTAGTCACTGCTCACCATGCTGATGACCATGTGGAAACGATTTTGATGCGTTTGATTCGAGGCACTCGTTTGCGCTATCTATCAGGAATTAAGGAAAAGCAAGTAGTCGGAGAGATAGAAATCATTCGGCCCTTCTTGCATTTTCAGAAAAAAGACTTTCCACCAATTTTCCACTTTGAAGATATATCAAATCAGGAAAATCATTATTTTCGCAATCGTATTCGAAATTCTTATTTACCAGAATTAGAAAAAGAAAATCCTCGATTTAGATATGCAATCTTAAGCATCGGCAATGAAATTTTAGATTATGACTTAGCTATAGCTGAATTATCAAAGAATATTGATGTAGAGAATTTAGATCAGCTATTGTCTTACTCTGAGTCGACACAAAGAGTTTTACTTCAAACTTATCTGAATCGTTTTCCAGATTTGAATCTTACAAAAGCTCAGTTTGAAGAAGTTCGGCAGATTTTAAAAACTAAAAGCCAGTATCGTCATCCGCTAAAAAATGGTTATGAATTGATAAAAGAGTACCAATGGTTTAAGATTTGTAAAATCAGTCCTCAGGCTGATGAAAAGGAAGATGGACTTGTGTTACACTATCAAAATCAGGTATCTTATCAAGGATATAAATTTTCCTTTGGACTTCCTTTAGAAGGTGAATCAATTCAACAAATACTTGTTTCACGGGAAACATCAATACATATTCGTCATCGAAAAACAGGAGATGTTTTGATTCTAAATGGGCATAGAAAAAAACTCAGACGTCTATTTATTGATTTGAAAATCCCTATGGAAAAGCGAAAATCTGCTCTGATTATTGAGCAATTTGGTGAAATTGTCTCAATTTTGGGAATTACGACCAGTAATTTGAGTAAAAACACGAAAAATGATATAATGAACACTGTACTTTATATAGAAAAAATAGATAGGTAAAAAAATGTTAGAAAACGATATTAAAAAAATCCTCGTTTCACACGATGAAATTACAGAAGCTGCTAAAAAATTAGGTGCTCAATTAACTAAGGACTATGCAGGAAAAAATCCAATCTTAGTTGGGATTTTAAAAGGATCTATTCCTTTTATGGCTGAATTGGTTAAACATATCGACACACATATTGAAATGGACTTCATGATGGTTTCTAGTTACCATGGTGGAACAGCAAGTAGTGGTGTCATCAATATCAAGCAAGATGTAACTCAAGACATCAAAGGAAGACATGTTCTGTTTGTAGAAGATATCATTGATACGGGTCAAACTTTGAAGAGTTTGCGAGATATGTTTAAAGCAAGAGAAGCAGCTTCTGTTAAAATTGCAACCTTGTTGGATAAACCAGAAGGACGTGTTGTAGAAATTGAGGCAGACTATACCTGCTTTACTATCCCAAATGAGTTTGTAGTAGGTTATGGTTTAGACTACAAAGAAAATTATCGTAACCTTCCTTATGTTGGAGTATTGAAAGAAGAAGTATATTCAAATTAGAAAGAACAATTTTTAATGAAAAAACAAAATAATGGTTTAATTAAAAATCCTTTTCTATGGTTATTACTTATTTTTTTCCTAGTTACAGGTTACCAGTATTTTAGTACAGGTAGTGTTGCAGGGAAAAGTGAGCAAATTAATTATACAGAACTGGTAAAAGAAATTACCGATGACAATGTAAAAGAATTGACTTACCAGCCAAATGGTAGTGTTATCGAAGTTTCAGGTGTTTATAAAAATCCTAAAACAAGTAAAGAAGAAACAGGCATTCAGTTCTTTTCTCCTTCTGCTACAACAGTAGAGAAATTTTCAAGCATCATTCTTCCTTCAGATACTACAGTATCAGAATTACAAAAGCTTGCTTCTGACCATAAAGCGGAAGTAACTGTTAAGCATGAAAGTTCAAGTGGTATGTGGATTAATATTCTTGTATCCATTGTGCCATTCGGTATTCTTTTCTTCTTCCTATTTTCTATGATGGGAAATATGGGAGGAAATAATAGCCGTAACCCAATGAGTTTTGGACGTAGTAAGGCTAAAGCTGCAAATAAAGAAGATATTAAAGTAAGATTTTCAGATGTTGCTGGAGCTGAGGAAGAAAAACAAGAACTAGTTGAAGTTGTTGAATTCTTAAAAGATCCAAAACGATTTACAAAACTTGGAGCCCGTATTCCAGCAGGTGTCCTTCTAGAGGGACCTCCGGGAACAGGTAAGACTTTGCTTGCTAAAGCAGTCGCCGGAGAAGCAGGTGTTCCATTCTTTAGTATTTCAGGTTCTGACTTTGTAGAAATGTTTGTCGGGGTTGGAGCTAGTCGTGTTCGTTCTCTTTTTGAAGATGCCAAAAAAGCAGCACCAGCTATCATCTTTATCGATGAAATTGATGCTGTTGGACGTCAACGTGGAGTTGGTCTTGGCGGAGGAAATGACGAACGTGAACAAACCTTGAACCAACTCTTGATTGAGATGGATGGTTTTGAGGGAAATGAAGGAATTATCGTCATCGCTGCGACAAACCGTTCAGATGTACTAGATCCTGCCCTTTTGCGTCCAGGACGTTTTGATAGAAAAGTATTGGTTGGCCGTCCTGATGTTAAAGGTCGTGAAGCAATCTTGAAAGTTCACGCTAAGAACAAGCCTTTAGCAGAAGATGTAGATTTGAAATTAGTGGCCCAACAAACCCCAGGTTTTGTTGGAGCAGATTTAGAGAATGTCTTGAATGAAGCGGCTCTAGTTGCTGCTCGTCGCAATAAATCGATAATTGATGCTTCAGATATTGATGAAGCAGAAGACAGAGTTATTGCTGGTCCTTCTAAGAAAGATAAGACAGTTTCACAAAAAGAACGTGAATTAGTTGCTTACCATGAGGCAGGACATACCATTGTAGGTCTAGTCTTGTCGAATGCCCGTGTTGTCCATAAGGTTACAATTGTACCACGTGGCCGTGCAGGTGGTTATATGATTGCACTTCCTAAGGAAGACCAAATGCTTCTTTCCAAAGAAGATATGAAAGAGCAATTGGCTGGTTTAATGGGTGGCCGTGTAGCTGAAGAAATTATCTTTAATGTCCAAACCACAGGAGCTTCAAACGACTTTGAACAAGCGACACAAATGGCGCGTGCAATGGTTACAGAGTACGGTATGAGTGAAAAACTTGGCCCAGTACAATATGAAGGAAACCATGCTATGTTTGGTGCACAGAGTCCTCAAAAATCAATTTCAGAACAAACAGCTTATGAAATTGATGAAGAGGTTCGTTCATTATTGAATGAAGCACGAAATAAAGCTGCTGAAATTATTCAGTCAAATCGTGAAGCTCACAAGTTGATTGCAGAAGCATTATTGAAATACGAAACATTGGATAGTACACAAATTAAATCTCTTTACGAAACAGGAAAGATGCCTGAAACAGTTGAAGAGGAATCTCATGCATTATCTTATGATGAAGTAAAGTCAAAAATGAATGATGAAAAATAACCCAAAGAGAGGCTTGTCCTCTCTTTTTTGTGCAGTTGAGGCGGTGTAGGGTGCAGAATGGATGAAATGTGACAAAAGTGTTTCTGAATCTGTTAGACTGTATCTAGAAAGGGGAACAATATGATTGAAGAATTGTATAAAGAAGTCCAGGGAATTGTGTACAAGTGTAGAAATGAATATTACCTTCATTTATGGGAGCTATCGGATTGGGAACAAGAGGGTATGATTTGCTTACATGAATTGATCAGTAGAGAAGAAGAGCTGGCAGAAGATATTCCTCGTTTAAGGAAATATTTTAAAACCAAGTTTCGGAATCGAATCCTAGACTATATCCGTAAGCAAGAAAGTCAAAAACGAAGATATGATAAAGAACCCTATGAAGAAGTAGGTGAGCTTAGTCATCGTATAAGCGAGGGAGGTCTCTGGCTAGATGATTATTATCTCTTTCATGAGACACTAAGAAATTATAGAAACAAACAAAGTAAAGATAAACAAGAAGAGTTAGAACGCGTCTTAAGAAATGAACGCTTCCGAGGTCGTCAAAGAGTATTAAGAGACTTACGTATTGTATTTAAAGAGTTTGACATCCGTACATACTAGGAAGCCATGCAAAAAATGAAAAAAGATAAAAAAGTAGTTGACAAAGGTGAAAAAGTCTGTATAATAGTAAGAGTTGAAAATAACAACTCAGGTCCGTTGGTCAAGGGGTTAAGACACCGCCTTTTCACGGCGGTAACACGGGTTCGAATCCCGTACGGACTATGGTATGTTGCGGATGGAACACTTGATGAAAAAAGATTAAAAAAGTTTCAAAAAAGTGTTGACAAGCAAAAGCGCCTGTGATATACTAATATAGTTGTCGCTTGAGAGAACTGAGTGACAAAGACCTTTGAAAACTGAACAAGACGAACCAATGTGCAGGGCACTACAACTAAGGTTGTAGTACTGAACAATGAAAAAACAATAAATCTGTCAGTGACAGAAATGAGTGAGAACTCAAACTTTTAATGAGAGTTTGATCCTGGCTCAGGACGAACGCTGGCGGCGTGCCTAATACATGCAAGTAGAACGCTGAAGGAGGAGCTTGCTTCTCTGGATGAGTTGCGAACGGGTGAGTAACGCGTAGGTAACCTGCCTGGTAGCGGGGGATAACTATTGGAAACGATAGCTAATACCGCATAATAGTAGATGTTGCATGACATTTGCTTAAAAGGTGCAATTGCATCACTACCAGATGGACCTGCGTTGTATTAGCTAGTTGGTGGGGTAACGGCTCACCAAGGCGACGATACATAGCCGACCTGAGAGGGTGATCGGCCACACTGGGACTGAGACACGGCCCAGACTCCTACGGGAGGCAGCAGTAGGGAATCTTCGGCAATGGACGGAAGTCTGACCGAGCAACGCCGCGTGAGTGAAGAAGGTTTTCGGATCGTAAAGCTCTGTTGTAAGAGAAGAACGAGTGTGAGAGTGGAAAGTTCACACTGTGACGGTATCTTACCAGAAAGGGACGGCTAACTACGTGCCAGCAGCCGCGGTAATACGTAGGTCCCGAGCGTTGTCCGGATTTATTGGGCGTAAAGCGAGCGCAGGCGGTTAGATAAGTCTGAAGTTAAAGGCTGTGGCTTAACCATAGTACGCTTTGGAAACTGTTTAACTTGAGTGCAAGAGGGGAGAGTGGAATTCCATGTGTAGCGGTGAAATGCGTAGATATATGGAGGAACACCGGTGGCGAAAGCGGCTCTCTGGCTTGTAACTGACGCTGAGGCTCGAAAGCGTGGGGAGCAAACAGGATTAGATACCCTGGTAGTCCACGCCGTAAACGATGAGTGCTAGGTGTTAGACCCTTTCCGGGGTTTAGTGCCGTAGCTAACGCATTAAGCACTCCGCCTGGGGAGTACGACCGCAAGGTTGAAACTCAAAGGAATTGACGGGGGCCCGCACAAGCGGTGGAGCATGTGGTTTAATTCGAAGCAACGCGAAGAACCTTACCAGGTCTTGACATCCCTCTGACCGCTCTAGAGATAGAGCTTTCCTTCGGGACAGAGGTGACAGGTGGTGCATGGTTGTCGTCAGCTCGTGTCGTGAGATGTTGGGTTAAGTCCCGCAACGAGCGCAACCCCTATTGTTAGTTGCCATCATTCAGTTGGGCACTCTAGCGAGACTGCCGGTAATAAACCGGAGGAAGGTGGGGATGACGTCAAATCATCATGCCCCTTATGACCTGGGCTACACACGTGCTACAATGGCTGGTACAACGAGTCGCAAGCCGGTGACGGCAAGCTAATCTCTTAAAGCCAGTCTCAGTTCGGATTGTAGGCTGCAACTCGCCTACATGAAGTCGGAATCGCTAGTAATCGCGGATCAGCACGCCGCGGTGAATACGTTCCCGGGCCTTGTACACACCGCCCGTCACACCACGAGAGTTTGTAACACCCGAAGTCGGTGAGGTAACCGTAAGGAGCCAGCCGCCTAAGGTGGGATAGATGATTGGGGTGAAGTCGTAACAAGGTAGCCGTATCGGAAGGTGCGGCTGGATCACCTCCTTTCTAAGGATAAGGAACTGCGCATTGGTCTTGTTTAGTCTTGAGAGGTCTTGTGGGGCCTTAGCTCAGCTGGGAGAGCGCCTGCTTTGCACGCAGGAGGTCAGCGGTTCGATCCCGCTAGGCTCCATTGGTGAGAGATCACCAAGTAATGCACATTGAAAATTGAATATCTATATCAAATAGTAACAAGAAAATAAACCGAAAACGCTGTAGTATTAATAAGAGTTTATGACTGAAAGGTCAGAAAATAAGGTTAAGTTAATAAGGGCGCACGGTGGATGCCTTGGCACTAGGAGCCGAAGAAGGACGTGACAAACGACGATATGCCTTGGGTAGCTGTAAGTAAGCGATGATCCAGGGATTTCCGAATGGGGGAACCCAACAGGTACTACCTGTTACCCGCATCTGTTAAGGATGTGAGGAGGAAGACGCAGTGAACTGAAACATCTAAGTAGCTGCAGGAAGAGAAAGCAAAAGCGATTGCCTTAGTAGCGGCGAGCGAAACGGCAGGAGGGCAAACCGAAGAGTTTACTCTTCGGGGTTGTAGGACTGCAATGTGGACTCAAAGATTATAGAAGAATGATTTGGGAAGATCAGCCAAAGAGAGTAATAGCCTCGTATTTAAAATAGTCTTTGTACCTAGCAGTATCCTGAGTACGGCGGGACACGTGAAATCCCGTCGGAATCTGGGAGGACCATCTCCCAACCCTAAATACTCCCTAGTGACCGATAGTGAACCAGTACCGTGAGGGAAAGGTGAAAAGCACCCCGGGAGGGGAGTGAAATAGAACCTGAAACCGTGTGCCTACAACAAGTTCGAGCCCGTTAATGGGTGAGAGCGTGCCTTTTGTAGAATGAACCGGCGAGTTACGTTATGATGCGAGGTTAAGTTGAAGAGACGGAGCCGTAGGGAAACCGAGTCTGAATAGGGCGCCTTAGTATCATGACGTAGACCCGAAACCATGTGACCTACCCATGAGCAGGTTGAAGGTGCGGTAAGACGCACTGGAGGACCGAACCAGGGCACGTTGAAAAGTGCTTGGATGACTTGTGGGTAGCGGAGAAATTCCAAACGAACTTGGAGATAGCTGGTTCTCTCCGAAATAGCTTTAGGGCTAGCGTCGACATTAGAGATTCTTGGAGGTAGAGCACTGTTTGGGTGAGGGGTCCATCCCGGATTACCAATCTCAGATAAACTCCGAATGCCAATGAATTATGGTCGGCAGTCAGACTGCGAGTGCTAAGATCCGTAGTCGAAAGGGAAACAGCCCAGACCACCAGCTAAGGTCCCAAAATAATTGTTAAGTGGAAAAGGATGTGGGGTTGCACAGACAACTAGGATGTTAGCTTAGAAGCAGCTATTCATTCAAAGAGTGCGTAATAGCTCACTAGTCGAGTGACCCTGCGCCGAAAATGTACCGGGGCTAAAACAATTTACCGAAGCTGTGGATACCTTTATAGGTATGGTAGGAGAGCGTTCTATGTGTGATGAAGGTGTACCGTGAGGAGCGCTGGAACGCATAGAAGTGAGAATGCCGGTATGAGTAGCGAAAGACAGGTGAGAATCCTGTCCACCGTAAGACTAAGGTTTCCAGGGGAAGGCTCGTCCGCCCTGGGTTAGTCGGGACCTAAGGAGAGACCGAAAGGTGTATCCGATGGACAACAGGTTGATATTCCTGTACTAGAGTATGTAGTGATGGAGGGACGCAGTAGGCTAACTAAAGCAGACGATTGGAAGAGTCTGTCTAAGCAGTGAGGTGTGATATGAGTCAAATGCTTATATCTTTAACATTGAGCTGTGATGGGGAGCGAAGTTTAGTAGCGAAGTTAGTGACGTCACACTGCCAAGAAAAGCTTCTAGCGTTTAAACATACTCTACCCGTACCGCAAACCGACACAGGTAGTCGAGGCGAGTAGCCTCAGGTGAGCGAGAGAACTCTCGTTAAGGAACTCGGCAAAATGACCCCGTAACTTCGGGAGAAGGGGTGCTGACTTTACGTCAGCCGCAGTGAATAGGCCCAAGCAACTGTTTATCAAAAACACAGCTCTCTGCTAAATCGTAAGATGATGTATAGGGGGTGACGCCTGCCCGGTGCTGGAAGGTTAAGAGGAGTGCTTAGCGTAAGCGAAGGTATGAATTGAAGCCCCAGTAAACGGCGGCCGTAACTATAACGGTCCTAAGGTAGCGAAATTCCTTGTCGGGTAAGTTCCGACCCGCACGAAAGGCGTAATGATTTGGGCACTGTCTCAACGAGAGACTCGGTGAAATTTTAGTACCTGTGAAGATGCAGGTTACCCGCGACAGGACGGAAAGACCCCATGGAGCTTTACTGCAGTTTGATATTGAGTGTCTGTACCACATGTACAGGATAGGTAGGAGTCTATGAGATCGGGACGCCAGTTTCGAAGGAGACGTTGTTGGGATACTACCCTTGTGTTATGGCCACTCTAACCCGGATAGGTGATCCCTATCGGAGACAGTGTCTGACGGGCAGTTTGACTGGGGCGGTCGCCTCCTAAAAGGTAACGGAGGCGCCCAAAGGTTCCCTCAGAATGGTTGGAAATCATTCGCAGAGTGTAAAGGTATAAGGGAGCTTGACTGCGAGAGCTACAACTCGAGCAGGGACGAAAGTCGGGCTTAGTGATCCGGTGGTTCCGTATGGAAGGGCCATCGCTCAACGGATAAAAGCTACCCTGGGGATAACAGGCTTATCTCCCCCAAGAGTTCACATCGACGGGGAGGTTTGGCACCTCGATGTCGGCTCGTCGCATCCTGGGGCTGTAGTCGGTCCCAAGGGTTGGGCTGTTCGCCCATTAAAGCGGCACGCGAGCTGGGTTCAGAACGTCGTGAGACAGTTCGGTCCCTATCCGTCGCGGGCGTAGGAAATTTGAGAGGATCTGCTCCTAGTACGAGAGGACCAGAGTGGACTTACCGCTGGTGTACCAGTTGTCTTGCCAAAGGCATCGCTGGGTAGCTATGTAGGGAAGGGATAAACGCTGAAAGCATCTAAGTGTGAAACCCACCTCAAGATGAGATTTCCCATGATTTTATATCAGTAAGAGCCCTGAGAGATGATCAGGTAGATAGGTTAGAAGTGGAAGTGTGGCGACACATGTAGCGGACTAATACTAATAGCTCGAGGACTTATCCAAAGTAACTGAGAATATGAAAGCGAACGGTTTTCTTGGTTTGAATAGATATTCAATTTTGAGTAGGTATTACTCAGAGTTAAGTGACGATAGCCTAGGAGATACACCTGTACCCATGCCGAACACAGAAGTTAAGCCCTAGAACGCCGGAAGTAGTTGGGGGTTGCCCCCTGTGAGATATGGAAGTCGCTTAGCTTTATTCCGCCATAGCTCAGTTGGTAGTAGCGCATGACTGTTAATCATGATGTCGTAGGTTCGAGTCCTACTGGCGGAGTAGTTAATTAAGAGAGGTTTAGTCCTCTTTTTTTATTTTGGTGAACATAAAAATAGGCTCTCTGTCAACTGTAGTGGATTGAAGAAAAGGTAATATCTAGAAAGGACAAATTTCGTCCTTTCTTTTTTGATGTTTAGAGCGATGAAAATACTTTTTTTGAAGTTTTCAAAGTGTTGACGATTTTATATTTGTCCTTGAGAAAGATTTTAAAAACAGTCTGAAAAATCTAACTTTGAACTGCACCCCAAAAGTTAGACAGAAAAAAATCTAACTTTTGGGGTGTTTTTATCATGAAGTTAACTTATGATGATAAAGTTCAGATCTATGAACTTAGAAAACAAGGATATAGCTTAGAGAAGCTTTCAAATAAATTTGGGATAAACAATTCTAATATTAGGTACATGATTAAATTGATTGATCGTTACGGAATAGAGTTCGTCAAAAAAGGAAAAAATCGTTACTATTCTCCTGATTTAAAACAAGAAATGATTGATAAAGTCTTACATGAAGGCTGGACTAAAGATAGAGTTTCTCTTGAATACGGCCTCCCAAGTCGTACGATACTTCTTAATTGGCTAGCACAATACAAGAAAAACGGGTATACTATTGTTGAGAAAACAAGAGGGAGAGTACCTAAAATGGGACGTAAGCCAAAAAAGAGACTTGAAGAGAGGACAGAATTAGAACGTCTTCAAGCAGAAAATGAGTACCTGAGAGCGGAGAATGCCATCCTAAAAAAGTTGAGAGAACTCCGATTGAAGGAGAAAAAAGAGAAAGAAGAAAGACAGAAATTGTTCAAGAATTAATGACTGAGTTTTCGTTGGATATTCTTCTAAAAGCCATTAAACTAGCTCGTTCGACCTACTACTATCACTTGAAACAGCTAGACAAACCAGATAAGAACCAAGAGCTTAAAGCTGAAATTCAATCTATTTTTATCAAACACAAAGGAAATTATGGTTATCGTCGGATTCATTTAGAACTAAGAAATCGTGGTTATCTGGTAAATCAGAAAAGAGTTCAACGCTTGATGAAAGTACTCAATTTACAAGCTAAAATGCGACAGAAACGAAAATATTCTTCTCATAAAGGAGATGTTGGTAAGAAGGCAGATAATCTCATTCAATGTCAATTTGAAGGCTCTAAAACAATGGAAAAGTGCTACACAGATGTGACAGAATTTGCCATTCCAAATAGCACGCAGAAATTGTATTTATCGCCTGTTTTAGATGGCTTTAATAGCGAAATTATTGCCTATAATCTTTCAACTTCACCGAACTTAGCACAAGTAAAAACCATGTTGGAACAGTCCTTCACAGAGAGGCACTACGAGAATACGATTCTCCATAGTGACCAAGGTTGGCAATACCAACACGATGCTTACCATCGGTTCCTAGAGAGTAAGGGAATTCAAGCATCCATGTCACGTAAAGGTAACAGCCAAGACAACGGTATGATGGAGTCCTTTTTTGGCATTCTGAAATCGGAGATGTTTTATGGTTATGAGAAGTCATTTCAGTCGCTTAGCAATTGGAACAAGTCATTGTAGACTATATTGATTACTACAACAATAAACGAATTAAGGTAAAACTAAAAGGACTTAGCCCTGTGCAATACAGATTGGGGTCAGTACAATCTGATGCTATGCGTTTTCTTAATTTAAGATTTTTGCCTCAGTCTCTTTTAGTATTTAACACAGTTAATAGGATCTATAATAGTCTAATTTAGGTAGTAAATTTGTTCCTATTCTGTCAACTTTTCCTATTTGTTATCTTTTTGAGGTTGGTTTTTAAGCAATTCAGGAATTGATAGTGAATGTGTAAAATTTTTTGTTAGAATAAGCTTATAAAAAGTAAAGGGGTATAGGCTTATGTTACAAAAGATTTATGAGCAGATGACGGATTTTTATAGAAATATTGAAGAAGACTATGGTACGTTCTTCGGAGATCATTTTGACTGGGAACATTTTCATTTTAAGTTTTTGATTTATTATCTTGTCCGATATCGTATTGTGAGCTATCGGGATTTTATTGTTTACCATTATCGTGTTGCTTACCGTTTGTATCTTGAAAAATTGATAATGAAACAAGGTTTTGTTGCTTGTTGAGACAGTATGAGTTAATTTCCGAACAAATTTAACTTTTTGTAGGAAAATAATGATAAATAGCCGGAATTATTTCTAAATCATTTTTTAATAGTTGGAAATAGCAAATCTTTCTATTGTTTCTTCTTGATAAAAAGGCGATTTTTTCTTATAATAAATTGTAAGATATAATTGCAGGTGAGAGTCCTGCCATGTATGTGAGAAAGGAAGAGCCTGAGGGCTCAGACAAGATTATGACTTCAGTTGTTGTTGTAGGTACCCAATGGGGTGATGAAGGTAAAGGGAAGATTACAGACTTCCTTTCTGCGAATGCAGAAGTGATTGCACGATACCAAGGTGGTGATAATGCAGGTCACACGATTGTGATTGATGGTAAGAAATTTAAGTTGCACTTGATTCCATCTGGAATTTTCTTCCCTGAAAAAATCTCTGTTATTGGTAATGGTATGGTTGTAAATCCTAAATCTCTTGTGAAAGAGTTGAGCTATCTTCATGAGGAAGGTGTGACAACTGATAACTTGCGTATTTCTGATCGCGCGCATGTTATTTTGCCTTATCATATCGAGTTGGATCGTTTGCAAGAAGAAGCTAAGGGCGACAATAAGATTGGGACTACAATCAAGGGAATTGGTCCAGCTTATATGGACAAGGCTGCTCGTGTTGGGATTCGTATTGCAGATCTTTTAGATAAAGATATTTTCCGTGAGCGTTTAGAACGTAACCTTGCTGAAAAGAATCGTCTTTTTGAAAAATTGTATGACAGTAAAGCGATTGCTTTTGATGATATTTTTGAAGAATATTATGAATACGGTCAACAAATCAAGAAGTATGTGACAGATACATCTGTCATTTTGAATGATGCACTTGATAACGGTAAACGTGTGCTTTTTGAAGGTGCACAAGGTGTTATGCTAGATATCGACCAAGGTACGTATCCATTTGTTACGTCATCAAACCCTGTGGCTGGTGGTGTTACGATTGGTTCTGGTGTTGGTCCAAGTAAGATTGACAAGGTTGTTGGTGTATGTAAAGCCTATACGAGTCGTGTAGGAGACGGTCCTTTCCCAACTGAGTTGTTTGATGAAGTGGGAGAACGCATTCGTGAAGTAGGTCATGAGTATGGTACAACAACTGGTCGTCCACGTCGTGTGGGTTGGTTTGACTCAGTTGTGATGCGTCATAGTCGTCGTGTTTCTGGTATCACTAACCTTTCATTGAACTCTATCGATGTTTTGAGTGGTTTAGATACAGTGAAAATCTGTGTGGCCTATGATCTTGATGGTCAACGTATTGACTACTATCCAGCTAGTCTTGAGCAATTGAAACGTTGCAAGCCTATTTATGAAGAGTTACCAGGTTGGTCAGAAGATATTACTGGAGTTCGTAATTTGGAAGATCTTCCGGAGAATGCGCGTAACTATGTTCGTCGTGTGAGTGAATTGGTTGGCGTTCGTATTTCTACTTTCTCAGTAGGTCCTGGTCGTGAACAAACAAATATTTTAGAAAGTGTTTGGTCCTAAGAGATTTTTAAGATTTGTTTAAGATAGGTCGGGTATACTATAGACAGTTACAAGAAGACCTCCTAACTTGTTGTAACAAATATCCTAAACTTTTCTTTTTCATAATAATCTCCCTATAAAGTCACCGCATTCGGTGGCTTTTTTTGTGTTGGGATTCATGATATAATAATAAAATCGATAAGTAGGAAAAGAGAAACGGATGAATTATACAGTTGAAGAAAAAGAAGGCTTTATGAGAGAGGCCTTGAGAGAGGCTGAGATTGCTCTTGAACACGATGAAATTCCAATTGGTTGTGTGATTGTCAAGGACGGAGAAATCATTGGCCGCGGGCATAATGCGCGTGAGGAACTGCAGCGAGCGGTTATGCATGCGGAAATTATGGCCATAGAGAATGCGAATCTGAGTGAGGAGAGCTGGCGCTTGCTGGATTGCACACTTTTTGTGACCATTGAGCCTTGTGTCATGTGTAGTGGGGCAATTGGACTCGCCCGTATTCCAAACGTGGTCTATGGGGCTAAAAACCAGAAATTTGGCGCTGCTGGGAGTTTGTACGATATCTTGACAGATGAGCGTCTCAATCATCGTGTGGAGGTTGAAACGGGAATTTTGGAAGATGAATGCGCAGCTATTATGCAGGATTTTTTTAGAAATAGACGGAAAAAATAATTTTGCTTTTAAAATGAATAGGAATGTGATATAATAAATAGTGGAGCAACAGTTCTGCGTGAAGCGGGTCAGGGGAGGAATCCAGCAGCCCTAAGCGATTTGAATTGTGTGCTCTTTTTTTCGTGCTTTTTCCGAATAAATAAGATAGAATAATCTTGAATAAATGATAATAGAAAAGAGAAGATGATGAAAATTCGTGGTTTTGAATTGGTTTCGACTTTTACAGATGAAAATTTATTGCCCAAGCGTGAGACGGTGCATGCGGCTGGTTACGATTTAAAGGTTGCTGTGCGTACGGTTATTGCGCCAGGAGAGA
>NZ_QUOS01000008.1:0-45060 GCF_003390135.1 Streptococcus sp. NM | reverse complement strand
AACAGCCAGGCACACACCCTCAAACCCATCATCCAAATCGGGAAAAATGGACTCAACGACCAAATCAAAACCAGCGTCCGTCAAGCTCTTGATGCCCGTGAATTGATCAAGGTGACTCTTTTGCAAAACACCGATGAAAATATCCACGAAGTAGCTGAAATTTTGGAAGAAGAAATCGGTGTGGACACAGTCCAAAAAATCGGACGAATCTTGATTTTGTTTAAACAATCCAGCAAGAAAGAAAATCGCAAGATTTCTAAAAAAGTCAAAGAAATCTAAAAACGATACTCCAAATAACTGTTTTTACAGAGAAATAAAGGAGACTAGCCTATGGCAATCGAATTATTGACTCCCTTTACCAAGGTAGAGTTGGAGCCAGAAATCAAGGAGAAAAAACGCAAACAAGTCGGGATTTTAGGGGGGAATTTTAACCCTGTTCACAATGCTCATCTCATTGTTGCGGACCAAGTACGGCAACAGTTGGGACTAGATCAAGTTCTGCTTATGCCTGAATACCAACCTCCTCATGTAGATAAAAAGGAAACAATCCCTGAACACCATCGTCTCAAGATGCTTGAGTTGGCGATTGAGGGGATTGAAGGTCTGAATATTGAAACTATTGAGTTGGAGCGCAAGGGCATTTCCTATACCTACGACACCATGAAGATTTTAACAGAGAAGAATCCAGATACGGATTATTACTTTATCATCGGTGCCGATATGGTGGACTATCTGCCTAAGTGGTACCGAATTGATGAACTGGTTGATATGGTTCAGTTTGTGGGAGTTCAGCGCCCACGCTACAAGGCAGGGACTTCTTATCCAGTTATCTGGGTGGATGTGCCTCTCATGGATATCTCGTCCAGCATGGTGCGTGACTTCCTTGCCCAAGGTCGGAAACCTAACTTTCTCCTACCTCAGCCTGTGCTAGACTACATCGAGAAGGAGGGGCTCTACTGATGGCCTATCAAGACTATATCAACTGCTCCCGTGAGGCTTTGTTGGAAAAAATGGCAGAGCTTCTACCTGAAAAACGCTTAACCCATTGTTTGGGTGTGGAGCGTGCAGCCATAGAACTGGCTCAGCGATTTGGAGTTGATGCCGAGAAAGCAGGGCTAGCAGGTCTTCTTCATGACTATGCTAAGAAGTTGTCAGATCAGGAATTTCTGGACTTGATTGACCGTTATCAGCTAGACCCTGACCTCAAAAACTGGGGCAATAATGTCTGGCATGGTATGGTTGGCATCTACAAGATTCAGGAAGATTTGAATTTGCATGATTCTGAAATTCTACGAGCCATTGAAATCCATACAGTCGGTGCTGGTCAGATGACAGACCTAGATAAAGTCATCTACGTCGCAGACTATATCGAGCACAATCGTGCCTTTCCAGGAGTTGATGTGGCGCGTGAGATTGCAAGTTTGTCACTTAATAAGGCAGTAGCTTATGAGACAGCTCGCACTGTGGAGCATCTAGCTCATCAGGGATTCCCTATCTATCCCCAAACCCTTGAAACCTATAACGCCTTTGTGCACTATTTGAAAGAGGACTAAATGAACGAAAAAGAATTACTAGAACTAGTCGTGAAAGCGGCTGATGAAAAACGTGCAGAGGATATCCTCGCACTTGATGTACAAGATTTGACTAGCGTGACGGATTACTTTGTTATTACTAGTTCAATGAATAGCCGTCAGTTGGACGCTATCGCTGATAACATCCGTGAAAAAGTAGCGGATGCAGGCTTTAAAGGTAGCCATATCGAAGGCGATGCAGCTGGAGGTTGGGTCTTACTAGACCTCGGCGCTGTCGTTGTGCATGTCTTTTCAGAAGAAATGCGTGCCCACTATAACCTAGAAAAGCTATGGCATGAGGCAAATTCAGTAGATATTTCAGAAGCTCTTGTTTAGAAGATGAACTCAGTTGTAGTCAACTGGGTTTCTTTGCTTATTTTAGAAAAATTGATAGAAAGGTAAAGGGCGAGTGGTGTTTGCCATTGACGCTCTTGGTATCATGATTATGGCAACTTATGAAACTTTTGCGGCTGTTTACGATGCGGTCATGGACGACAGTTTATACGATAGATGGACGGATTTTTCGCTTCGTCATTTGCCTAAGACCAAGGAGAGAAAGAAACTCTTGGAACTGGCTTGTGGGACAGGAATTCAATCTGTGCGCTTCTCTCAGGCTGGTTTTGATGTGACTGGACTGGACCTGAGCGCGGATATGTTGAAGATTGCTGAGAAGAGAGCTGCTTCAGCCAAGCAAAAGATTGATTTTATTGAAGGCAATATGCTAGATTTGTCTAAGGCAGGTCAATATGATTTTGTCACGTGTTACTCGGACTCAATCTGCTACATGCCGGATGAGGTGGAAGTAGGGGACGTCTTTAAGGAAGTTTATAATGCTCTTAATGAAGATGGAGTTTTCATCTTTGATGTGCATTCAACCTACCAGACAGATGAAGTTTTTCCAGGCTATTCCTACCATGAAAATGCGGAAGATTTCGCCATGCTCTGGGATACTTATGAGGATGCAGCACCTCACTCTATCGTCCATGAGCTGACTTTCTTTATCAAGGAGTCTGACGGTTCCTTTAGTCGTCACGATGAAGTGCATGAGGAGCGGACTTATGAGGTCTTGACCTATGATATTTTGCTGGAGCAGGCTGGATTTAAGTCTTTCAAACTCTATGCAGACTTTGAGGACAAAGAGCCTACAGAAACTAGTACCCGTTGGTTTTTTGTTGCGCAGAAGTAGGAGAACATCATGACCATCACAGGTATTATCGCGGAGTTTAATCCTTTTCATAATGGGCATAAATACCTGCTGGATCAGGCTGAGGGACTGAAAATTGTTTCCATGTCTGGGAATTTCATGCAACGTGGAGAGCCTGCTATCGTAGACAAGTGGACTCGGGCCCAGATGGCGCTGGAAAACGGAGCAGATTTGGTGGTTGAATTGCCCTTTCTAGTCAGTGTTCAGGCGGCAGATTTCTTTGGCCAAGGAGCTGTGGATATCTTGGCTCAGTTGGGCATTGATAGCCTAGTTTTTGGTACGGAGGAAGTTCTAGATTACCAGAAAATCGCTGACTTATACACAGAGCAAGGTGCTGAGATGGAGAATTTTGTGGAAAATCTGCCTGATTCTCTTTCCTATCCACAGAAAACCCAAGCTATGTGGCAGGAATTTGCAGGTCTTGATTTTTCAGGCAATACGCCCAATCATGTTCTTGCTCTGGCCTATGCCAAGGCGGTTGCAGGACGCAACATCAACCTGCATCCGATTCAGCGTCAGGGGGCTGGTTACCATTCTGTCGACAAGGATGTGGACTTTGCCTCGGCGACAGCCCTCCGTCAGCACCAGAAGGACCAACACTTCTTAGAACGCTTTATGCCATCTGTTGCTCTCTTTGAGCAGGCTAATAAGGTGAGTTGGGACAACTATTTTCCTTTGCTCCGCTATCAAATCTTGTCAAATCCCGACCTAACTACTATCTATCAGGTCAATCAAGAAATGGCTGTGCGCATCAAGGATGCCATCAAGACAGTCCAGTCTGTGGAAGAATTTGTCGAAGCGGTTGCGACCAAGCGTTATACCAAGGCGCGTGTCAGACGCCTTTTGACTTATATTTTGGTGCAGGCTAGAGAAAATGACTTGCCAGAAGACATTCATGTCCTTGGCTTTACCGAAAAAGGCAGACAACATCTCAAGTCTCTGAAAGAGCAGGTCCATCTAGTCAGCCGAATTGGCAAAGAACCTTGGGATGCTATGACCCAAAAGGCAGACCAGATTTACCAACTGGGAAATCCAAGTATAGCAGAGCAGAATTTTGGAAGAGTACCGATAAGAATAGAAACAAACTAAGTCTACTGAAAGGTAGGCTTTTTATTTTAGAAATTTTAGCTAATAAATTAAAGATAAAGTTGTTTGGAAAATGACATATTTCATAAGTTAAAAAGCCAGTGAAAAATTTTAGTATAATAACTAGATTCTTGTCCCTTGAACCCGCTTTATGCTTGTTATTTTGTGGTATAATGAAGAGAACTGGTTATATTAAAAATCATAAATTGAAAATAAAAGACAAATAAATTTTTATATTTATAAACCATGATAAACTTTTGTTTAAGATGATGTAATAAAAAAGAAGATTTATAAGGATAATTTGTATTTAGATAATACAAGCTAATAATAGGATGGTTCAAATATGGAAGAAAATTATAACTTATCTATAACTCAACTAAAGAATTCTATTAAAGAAAATTCCTTAGTTTTGTTTGTCGGTGCAGGGATTTCAGCAAATTCTAATCTGCCAACTTGGGGCGAATTGATTCAATCATTAAAAAAAGAGTTGAACTTACCAGAAGAAAGAACAGATAGTCCCCTGAGAATTGCACAGTATTATTATGATACTTTTGGAAAAAATCAGTACACAAAAAAGATAGAAGAAATTTTCTTTAAGAAGGGTTTAAGTAAACCAAATGAGTTACATAAATTAATAGAAAAAATAGCACCAAAACATATCATTACGACAAACTATGATTCACTTCTGGAGAGTCAGTTTGAAAGTGGCTTGTTAAAGTACAATGTAGTAGCTGAAGATAAAGACATCCCTTATACGAGTTCGGAAAGATACTTGATTAAAATGCATGGTGACTTCAGTAAGAAAAATATTGTTTTGAAAGAAGATGATTATTCAGACTATCATTTGAACTTCCCAATGATTTCTACTTTAATCCAGTCATTGATAATGAATCATACTCTATTGTTTGTGGGGTATTCTCTAAGTGATTCGACTTTTAATTCAATTTTTAGAATGATTCAAAATACATTTAAATTGGATGCTAAAAATGCTTATTTTTATACTCCCGAGGAACCGTCTATGATCATTCGAGAGTATTATAAGAAGCAAGGAATTTTCATTATCTCTAATGAAGAGAATCTAGGTCAGGAGACATCAGAAAAACAGAACAAATTGTATTGCAGGACAAAAGATTTTTTAGAGGTTCTATCAGAAAACCGAAGTCAAGATGTAAATAATGCTGATGATTTATGGAATCAACTGGCTTTTTTAGATAGACTTAGTTTTATTGATGCGAAAGATTTTTCTAGATATTCTGATTTAAAGAAAAGGGCTTTAAACTGGGATGATGAGTATTGCTGGTTTGGAAATGATCAATTAAGATTTGAAATTGATGGTCATGAAGAATTACGAATTATGGTATCTAAAAAATCTTTATTAAACCGCTTTCTAGATATGGAGATTGGTGAGCCTAGAGATTTAAAGGGGAATCGATTCTTAAGTAAGGCTTTTAAGTTGTATGAAGAAAAACAATATTCCTTAGCAAAAGCAAAATTTAGAGAACTAGCTAATATAGCATTTCGTCAGAAAGACTATTTTAATTTTTTAGTTTGTGAATTTAATTTTCAGCAAATTCAAATAATTGATAGATACGAAAAAACACCTAGTTATGCAGAGCCACTTTATGATGGAGAATTAAACGAATTAACAGAACAAATTATTAACTCGGTTACAGGAGATGAGAAAAAGATTATAGAATTTTTTAGAGATTCAATCCTTAGTCTCAATTTTTTATATAAAAAATTAGAAACGATTAATGAATTATTTGATGAAATTCGTGAAGAGCATGAAAACTATAGAAGAGGAGGGTGGTCTGAAAATAATCATCTCTTTAATGCGGAGTTTACAGTAAAAAATCTTTATAACTTTTTAAAATTAAATTGTTTATGTGTTGAACATTATAAGATTTATAAATCAATCATTAATAGATATTTAGAAATATTATTACTCAGTTATGATAATTCATATGTCAAACCTGAGGCAAGTGTTTTTGATAGAACAGCCTCTTGGCTTAAAAATCTTGATTTGGATGATGTCCAATTAATTCTGCCGAGTATAGATTTTAAGGTTGTAAATTTATATTTTAGAAACTATTCATTTGGCAAAATAAAAGTTACTGAGGAAGCAAAAGAATATTTGTTGAATCGAATTACTCATCTTCAAGAAAGTCTTAAAATTACTGAGGATGAAAAACTTCGAGAACTTAAAAATATACTAACTTTTCTTCCTCTTGTTGATGATATTGACATAGAAAGAGTAATAGATATTTTAAATACTCAGACACTGTATTATAATTGGAGCGAGGAAGTTAAGGGACTTATTAAAAATGTCCTCGCTAATATGGATGCTATTGATAAAAATTCATTGAAATCTAAGATAATTGGGATTGTAAATAAACATTTAAATGAAATTTTGGAGAAAAATTTTTCTCTATATAATTCAGTGTATCCACTCTATTCACGGTTACTAGAATATTGCTCAACTGATAAGGAAACTGCAATAATAGTACTCGAGAAGTTTAATACAGATATTTTAAGAATAAAATATAAAAATGACAATATAAAAAATATCATAGAATATTCTGACTTGATATGTCACTTATTTAAGTATTTTGAAGATGATATTAAAGATGACATTCTAGATATTTTAAAAGCTTATGAAGAATCAGAAAACATTATTTACCATAAAGTAATTGATCTGATGAGCTCTAATGTCTATGATTTTCCTCAGATACAAAATAAAATCTACCATTATTTGATTAAAAGAATTAATGATAAAAGAGTTGAGGGGGTTAAAACTTTTCCAGAACCAAGAGAAAAATCTGTATCAGATTTATACAGATTAAGTAGAAAAGGATATTTTTCTGATTTTGAGATTTTAAAAGATATTGAAGAGGATATTCGAGGACTTTATCCTGAAGTAGATTGGACCTGGTTCCATGATAGAAGTGATGATGTTATCCATCGTCTATTAGAATATAGAACTCCCAATAATATTAAAACTTATTTTTCAAAAAATGACGAAGATAATAAATTGATTAATGAGTATATTTTAAAAGCTCTCGATGAGGATAAACTAATACTTAAGAAATAAATTGATACAACTAAATAAAAAAACAGTTAATTTATGACAAATTTGACCTTGAAGAGAAGCTGTAATTTCCTAAAGTGAATTTTCAAAGACTTGAAAGTAAAATGTTTGAATTTAGCGGAACACTATTCGGCACGGTACAAGATAATCCATAGCTGTAGAGATTCTGTGGAACTTTTTGATAGTGACAATGAGTTATCTACTCAAAAATTCAAGGGACTGTAGTCCCAAAACTTCACACAAAACTCTTCAATTTAGGTTTGTGAAAATCACTTTTTTATGGTAGAATGTAAAAGAATGTATGTCATTCGGAATAACAATAAAATGAGGTAAAAACATGGAAATCATGTCGCTTGCGATTGCTGTTTTTGCCGTCATCATTGGTTTAGTCATTGGATATGTCAGCATCTCAGCCAAGATGAAATCATCTCAGGAAGCTGCAGAGTTGATGCTTTTAAATGCTGAACAAGAAGCAACTAATTTACGTGGACAAGCTGAGCGTGAAGCAGATTTACTTGTTAATGAAGCCAAACGTGAGAGCAAGTCTCTTAAAAAAGAAGCACTATTGGAGGCCAAAGAAGAAGCCAGAAAATACCGTGAAGAAGTGGACGCTGAATTCAAATCAGAACGTCAAGAACTCAAACAAATCGAAAGTCGCTTGACCGAGAGAGCTACTAGCCTTGACCGTAAAGACGACAATTTGACGAGTAAAGAACAAACACTTGAACAAAAAGAACAAAGTATTTCTGATAGAGCGAAAAACCTTGATGCGCGTGAAGAGCAATTAGAGGAAGTCGAAAGACAAAAAGAAGCAGAGCTAGAGCGTATTGGTGCCCTGTCTCAGGCAGAAGCACGAGATATTATCTTGGCTCAGACAGAGGAAAACTTGACCAAGGAGATTGCTAGCCGCATTCGTGAAGCTGAGCAAGAGGTCAAGGAACGTTCTGACAAAATGGCCAAGGACATCTTGGTTCAAGCCATGCAACGTATCGCTGGTGAATATGTGGCGGAGTCAACAAACTCAACGGTTCACCTGCCAGACGATACTATGAAGGGACGCATTATTGGTCGTGAAGGTCGTAACATTCGTACCTTTGAAAGTTTGACAGGGGTTGATGTCATTATCGACGATACACCAGAAGTGGTGACCTTGTCAGGATTTGATCCGATTCGTCGTGAGATTGCCCGTATGACTATGGAAATGTTGCTCAAAGATGGTCGTATCCACCCAGCTCGTATCGAAGAGTTGGTTGAGAAAAACCGTCAAGAGATTGACAATAAGATCCGTGAATACGGTGAGGCGGCAGCCTATGAGATTGGTGCGCCAAACCTTCACCCTGACTTGATGAAGATTATGGGACGTTTGCAATTCCGTACTTCATATGGACAAAATGTCTTGCGTCATTCGATTGAGGTTGCTAAGTTGGCTGGTATCATGGCGAGTGAGCTTGGTGAAAATGCGGCTCTTGCCCGTCGTGCTGGATTCCTTCACGATATCGGAAAAGCCATTGATCGTGAGGTTGAGGGTAGCCACGTTGAAATCGGTATGGAATTGGCCCGTAAGTATAAGGAACACCCAGTTGTGATCAATACGATTGCTAGCCACCACGGAGATGTTGAAGCTGAGAGCGTCATTGCAGTTATCGTTGCTGCAGCAGACGCCTTGAGCGCAGCTCGTCCAGGTGCTCGTAGTGAGTCTCTTGAAAGCTACATCAAGCGTCTCCATGATTTGGAAGAAATTGCTAACGGCTTTGAAGGGGTACAAAATAGCTTTGCCCTTCAAGCAGGACGTGAAATCCGTATCATGGTCAATCCAGGACAAATCAAGGACGACAAAGTCACAATCTTGGCTCACAAAGTTCGTGAGAAAATTGAAAATAATCTCGATTACCCAGGAAATATCAAGGTAACCGTGATTCGTGAGCTTCGTGCAGTAGATTATGCTAAATAAATAAGAAAGAGCAGTTGAAAAATTACTGCTTTTTTGTTACACTAGATAGAAAGACTGTAAAGGATAATCTGGCTTTTTGCCATTATTCTAGAGAAATGTTATTTCACAGACTGACTAAAGGAGACACAATGGCAGACCGAGGCTTACTAATCGTTTTTTCTGGTCCTTCAGGGGTTGGAAAAGGAACGGTTAGAAGAGAGATTTTTGAGAGTTCTGAAAACCAATTTCAATACTCTGTATCGATGACGACACGCGCACAACGTCCTGGAGAAGTGGACGGTGTTGACTATTTCTTCCGTACTCGGGAAGAGTTTGAAGAGCTGATTCGTCAAGGTCAGATGTTGGAATATGCAGAATATGTCGGCAACTACTATGGAACTCCTCTGACCTATGTCAATGAAACCTTGGACAAGGGAATCGATGTTTTCCTTGAAATTGAGGTTCAAGGAGCTCTTCAGGTCAAGAAAAAGGTTCCAGATGCTGTCTTTATCTTCCTGACACCACCAGATTTGGATGAATTGCAAGATCGTTTGGTAGGACGTGGAACAGACAGTGCAGAAGTGATTGCCCAACGAATCGAAAAGGCCAAGGAAGAGATTGCCCTTATGCGAGAGTATGATTATGCGATTGTCAACGATCAGGTGCCCCTAGCTGCTGAGCGTGTCAAACGTGTTATTGAAGCAGAGCACTTCCGTGTGGATCGTGTCATTGGTCACTATCAGGAGATGTTACCGAAATCTCCAACTACCCGATAAAATTTAGAAAATAGGTACAAGCAAATGATGTTAAAACCCTCTATTGATACCTTGCTTGACAAGGTTCCATCAAAATATTCACTCGTAATCTTGGAAGCAAAACGTGCCCATGAATTGGAAGCAGGCGCGCCAGCAACTCAAGGTTTCAAGTCTGAAAAATCAACTCTTCGCGCTTTAGAAGAAATCGAATCAGGAAACGTTACAATTCACCCAGATCCAGAAGGAAAACGTGAAGCAGTGCGTCGCCGTATCGAAGAAGAAAAACGTCGCAAAGAAGAAGAAGAAAAGAAAATCAAAGAGCAAATCGCTAAAGAAAAAGAAGATGGTGAAAAAATTTAAGGTTGGGGGGACTCAATCTTATTTTTTCTATTGCAAGAATGTACTGACAAGGAGGAGGTGAGAGGATGGCCATAGCTAAGATTATCGTAGATGTGCCCTTGATGCAGACGGACCAGCCCTATAGTTACAGGATTCCTGAGGAATTTGAGGGAATGCTGGAAGTTGGGATGCGGGTTCATGTGCCCTTTGGTAAGGGCAATCGCCTGATTCAAGGGATTGTTCTTGGTTTGGATTCTCAATCAGATGAGGAAGAGATTGAGCAAGATTTAAAAGATATTGTCGAGGTACTGGATTTTTCTCCTGTACTCACGAAAGAACAACTCTGGCTGGCTGAAGAGTTACGCAAGTCCGTCTTCTCCTACAAGATCTCCATCCTCAAGGCTATGTTACCGGGATTTCTGAACTCTAGCTATGATAAGATTCTCTATCCTCTGGCAGGTCTGAGTCAGGAAGACCGAGAGCGCTTGTTTGGTTCAGAGGATTCGCTTGCCTTTTCTTCTCTGGATTTAGGTAAGCAAGCTGAAATGATGCGATTAACTAGAAAAGGCCTGCTTGGTCTAGAATATCAGGCGATTGATCAAAAGAAGGTCAAGACCCAGTCTTGGTATGAGGTGAATCTTGCTCTATTAGAAGGTGTCGAGATTTCTGCACGCGCCAAGAAAAAGTTGGAACTGAGAGACTATTTGTTGTCTCATCCTGAGAGTACTTCCTTGGCTAGTTTGTTAGAGTCCTATTCGAGGGAGCAAGTCAACTTCTTTGTGGAACAAGGTGCTGTTACCATAGTCCAAAAGGAAGTTCAACGCTCGGCTGCTTATTTTGAAGGCATTGAGGCAAGTCAGCCTTTGGAGTTAAATCCTGAGCAAAGACAGGCGCGAGATGCGGTTGTGAGTGCTATTGGCAGTCATCAGCCTCCCTTCCTCCTTCAAGGGATTACAGGAAGTGGGAAGACCGAGGTTTACTTGCAGATTATCCAAGGTGCCTTGGACAAGGGCAAGACAGCTATTTTGCTGGTACCTGAGATTTCCTTGACTCCTCAGATGACCGAGCGTTTTATCGCTCGATTTGGTGAGAAAGTGGCCATTCTTCACTCAGGCCTTTCCAATGGTGAAAAGTATGATGAATGGCGCAAGGTGGAGCGTGGCGATGCTCAAGTTGTGGTTGGGGCCAGATCGGCCATCTTTGCTCCTCTGAAAAATCTGGGTGTCATGATTATCGATGAGGAGCATGAGGCGACTTATAAGCAGGACAGTAATCCTCGTTACCATGCCAGAGAAGTCGCTATTTTACGGGCTCAGTATAATCAAGCAGCTCTGGTACTTGGTTCAGCAACTCCTAGTCTGGAAAGCCGTGCGCGAGCTGGCAAAGGCGTTTATCAACACTTACGTCTGACCCAACGGGCCAATCCTTTGGCTACGATTCCAGAGGTTCAAGTGATTGACTTTCGAGACTATATCGGACAGAATGAGACGTCAAACTTTACGCCCCCTTTGCTAGAGGCTATCCAAGACCGTCTGGCTAAAAAAGAGCAGGTGGTTCTCATGCTCAATCGCCGTGGTTATTCTAGCTTTGTCATGTGTCGGGAATGTGGGACGGTAGATACTTGTCCCAACTGTGACATTTCTCTGACCTTGCACATGGATACTAAGACCATGAACTGTCATTATTGTGGTTTTTCTAAGGACATTCCTCAGGTCTGTCCTAACTGTAAGAGTCGCAGTATTCGTTACTACGGGACGGGGACACAGAAGGCTTATGACGAGCTGGCAGAACTCTTTCCCCAGGCCCGTATTTTGCGGATGGATGTGGATACGACTCGTAAGAAAGGTAGTCATCAAGCCCTATTAGACCAGTTTGGACGAGGGGAAGCGGATATTTTACTTGGAACACAGATGATTGCTAAGGGATTGGATTTCCCCAATGTGACCCTAGTAGGAGTTCTCAATGCAGATACCGCCTTGAATCTGCCTGATTTCCGTTCTTCTGAGAGAACCTTCCAGCTCTTGACTCAGGTGGCAGGCCGTGCAGGTCGTGCGGAAAAAGCTGGGCAGGTATTGATCCAGTCTTACAATCCTGAGCACTATGCTATTCGATTTGCCAAGGAACAGGATTACGAAGGATTTTATGCCTATGAAATGGGAATCAGACGCCAACTAGGTTATCCACCTTACTATTTCACCATTGGCATTACCCTTTCTCACAAGAAAGAAGAAGAGGTGGTCAAACGTGCCTATGAAGTTATGAACATTTTGCGCTCAGGCCTGTCTGAAACCAGTAACATCCTTGGGCCGACGCCAAAACCCATTGCTCGTACCCACAACCTCTATCATTACCAAATTTTAATTAAATACCGTTTAGAAGATGAGCTGGGGCCGACCCTCAACCAGGTCTTGGCCTTGACTCAAGAACGGGAAAATAGTGAGCTCCGTCTTAGCATTGACCATGAGCCGCAGCAATTTTTATAAGAAGGAGAAGATATGACAAAATTAATCTTTATGGGGACACCCGACTTTTCAGCAACAGTCTTAAAAGGACTTTTGACAGATGACCGTTACGAAATTCTAGCCGTTGTGACCCAGCCAGACCGTGCTGTCGGACGTAAAAAAGTGATCCAGGAGACCCCAGTTAAACAAGCTGCCAAAGAGGCAGGACTTCCTATCTACCAACCTGAAAAATTATCTGGAAGTCCAGAGATGGAAGATCTTATGAATCTAGGAGTGGATGGAATTGTGACTGCTGCTTTTGGGCAATTTCTCCCAAGTAAACTCCTTGATAGCATGGACTTTGCGGTCAACGTTCATGCTTCCCTTCTTCCAAAACACCGTGGTGGTGCGCCTATCCATTATGCCTTGATTCAAGGGGATGAGGAAGCTGGTGTGACCATTATGGAAATGGTCAAGGAAATGGATGCAGGAGATATGATTTCTCGTCGTAGTATTCCAATCACAGATAAGGACAATGTCGGCACCTTGTTTGAAAAATTGGCGCTAGTTGGTCGTGATTTGCTTTTGGATACTTTGCCTGCCTATATTGCTGGTGATATCAAACCTGAACCGCAGGATCCAAGTCAGGTTACTTTCTCGCCAAATATCAAACCCGAGGAAGAAAAGTTGGATTGGAATAAAAGCAATCGTCAACTCTTTAACCAAATCCGTGGGATGAACCCCTGGCCTGTTGCCCATACTTTCTTTAAGGGCGACCGCTTTAAGATTTATGAAGCCCTACCAGTAGAAGGTCAGGGAAATCCAGGTGAGATTCTGTCTATCGGCAAGAAAGAATTGATTGTCGCAACGTCAGAAGGAGCTTTGTCTCTCAAACAAGTTCAGCCAGCAGGTAAACCTAAGATGGACATTGCTTCCTTCCTCAACGGAGTTGGACGGACATTGACTGTAGGAGAACGATTTGGTGACTAAAGTAGAAACGGCTAGAAGTTTAGCTCTAGCAGTATTAGAGGATGTTTTTATCAATCAAGCATACTCAAACATCGCCTTAAATAAGCATCTCAAGGGAAGCCAACTTTCTGTAGCAGACAAGGGCTTGGTGACAGAGATTGTCTATGGAACGGTTGCCCGTAAACTGACTCTGGAATGGTACCTGTCCCACTTTATAGAAGACAGAGACCAGTTAGACAGCTGGCTCTATGTCCTACTTCTCATGAGCGCCTACCAGCTCCGCTATTTGGACAAGATTCCAGATCATGCTGTGGTCAATGAAGCAGTAGAATTGGCCAAAGTCCGTAAAAAAGGCAGTGAAAAATTGGTCAACGCTGTCCTTCGCCGTATCTTGCGTGAAGGCTGGCCAGATATTGCTAGCATCAAGCGAAAAAACAAGCGTGATTCCGTTGCCTATTCTCTCCCAGTTTGGCTTGTGTCTAAACTTAAGGAAGAATACGGCGAAGAGCGAGCGCAAGCTATTTTTGAAAGTCTTTTGGTGCGCAATAAGGCCAGCATCCGCGTGACTGATTTAAGTCGAAAAGAAGAAATCCAAGTCTTGTTGGAGGCCAGTGATTCATCCTTGTCTCCCTCTGGTCTTGTGAAGGAGCAAGGCCACTTTGCGGGATATGACCTATTTTCAGAGGGAGCCATTACCATCCAAGACGAGTCCAGTCAGCTTGTTGCTCCGACGCTTGATTTACAAGGTGATGAGCAGGTTCTAGATGCTTGTGCAGCTCCAGGTGGAAAAACAGCTCATATAGCCTCTTATCTCACGACAGGTCAGGTAATTGCTCTGGATTTATATGACCACAAGTTGGACTTAATCCAAGAAAATGCCCAACGTCTAGGGGTTGCAGAACGAGTTCAAACGAAAAAATTGGATGCCAGAAAGGTGCATGAGTTTTTTGGTCAGAATTCATTTGATAAGATTTTGGTGGATGCTCCTTGTTCAGGAATCGGTCTTCTGCGTCGCAAACCAGATATCAAATACAACAAAGAAACGGCAGATTTCGCGTCCTTACAGGAAATTCAGCTAGAAATATTAGGTAGTGTTTGTCAAACACTACGCAAAGGTGGTATAATAACTTATAGTACCTGTACTATTGTCTCAGAGGAGAACTTTCAAGTCGTTCAGGCATTTTTAGAAAGTCATCCCGACTTTGAGCAGGTAAAACTAGAACATGAATGTAAGGATATCGTGAAAGATGGTTGTATTCTCATCACACCTGAATTGTATGGAAGTGATGGATTCTTCATCAGTCAATTTCGCAAGATATCGGATTAGGAAGGAACTAACACATGGAAATTTCATTATTAACAGATGTTGGTCAGAAACGAACAAATAACCAAGACTATGTCAACCACTATGTCAATAGAGCTGGACGTACTATGATTATCCTAGCTGATGGTATGGGAGGTCATCGCGCAGGGAATATCGCTAGTGAAATGGCGGTAACAGACCTAGGTGTAGCTTGGGTTGATACACAAATCGATACGGTTAATGAAGTGCGTGAATGGTATGCTAACAACCTTGAGATTGAAAATCAAAGGATTAACCAATTGGGACAAAATGAAGCCTATAAAGGAATGGGAACAACCCTTGAGGCTGTAGCCATTATTGATAATCAGGCTATCTACGCCCACATTGGGGATTCTCGTATCGGTTTGATTCGTGGAGAAGAATACCACCAGTTAACGAGCGACCATTCTTTAGTCAATGAATTGCTTAAGGCAGGTCAATTGACGCCAGAAGAAGCTGCTAGCCATCCACAGAAAAATATTATTACCCAGTCAATCGGTCAAAAAGACGAAATTCAGCCTGATTTTGGAATAATCACCCTTGAGCCTGGGGACTATCTCTTACTCAATAGTGATGGCTTGACAAATATGATTTCAGGAAGTGAGATTTCTGATATTGTAACCAGCGATATTTCTTTGGAAGATAAGGCAGCAACCTTGATTCGTTTTGCCAACAATGCAGGTGGTTTAGACAATATCACAGTTGCCCTTATTGCTGTTAATGAGGAGGCAACAGAATGATCCAAATCGGCAAGATTTTTGCCGGGCGGTATCGGATTATCAAACAAATTGGTCGAGGAGGCATGGCAGATGTTTACTTGGCTAAAGATTTGATTCTAGACGGGGAAGAAGTGGCGGTAAAGGTCCTGAGGACCAACTACCAGACAGACCCGATTGCTGTGGCTCGTTTTCAGCGGGAAGCGAGAGCCATGGCAGATTTGGACCATCCTCATATCGTTCGGATTACAGATATCGGTGAAGAAGAGGGACAACAGTATCTCGCAATGGAATATGTTGCTGGATTAGACCTCAAACGCTATATCAAGGAACATCACCCTCTTTCAAATGAAGAAGCGGTTCGAATCATGGGACAAATCCTCTTGGCTATGCGCTTAGCCCATACTCGAGGAATTGTTCACAGGGATTTGAAACCGCAAAATATCCTTTTGACCCCAGATGGGACTGCCAAAGTTACAGACTTTGGGATTGCAGTAGCCTTTGCAGAGACGAGTTTGACTCAGACTAACTCAATGCTAGGTTCTGTGCATTATTTATCACCAGAGCAGGCGCGTGGTTCTAAAGCAACTGTGCAGAGTGATATCTATGCCATGGGAATTATTTTCTATGAGATGCTGACAGGTCATATTCCTTACGATGGGGATAGCGCAGTGACCATCGCCCTCCAGCATTTCCAGAAACCACTGCCATCGGTTATAGCCGAAAATCCATCTGTGCCTCAGGCTCTAGAAAATGTTGTTATCAAGGCAACTGCTAAGAAATTGACAGATCGCTACAAATCAGTCGCTGAAATGTATGTGGATTTGTCGAGTAGTTTGTCTAATAATCGTCGTAATGAACCAAAGCTAGTCTTTGACGATGCAACTAAGGCAGATACTAAAACTCTTCCTAAAGTTCCACAAAGTACCTTGACTTCTATTCCTAAAGCTCCGGTACAAGAGGGAAGACCTCAGCCTAAGCCCCAGCCTCATCAGACAGAAAAACCAGTACCTAGTCCAAAGCCAACCAAACGGCGTCGCATGAAAGCACGTTATCCAATTTTATTTGCGACCTTCTTGTTGGTTGTGGCATCCTTAGTATGGATTTTATATAGAACGCCTGCTACCATTGCCGTTCCAAAGGTGGCAGGTCAGACGGTTGCTGAGGCTAAAGAAGCGCTTAAGAAAGCCAATTTTGAGGTTGGTGAAGAAAAAACAGAGGCTAGTGATAAGGTTGAAGAAGGTCGTGTTATTCGTACCGATCCTGACGCTGGTACGACACGCAAAGAAGGAACAAAAATTAATTTGATTGTGTCTTCTGGTCAGCAATCCTTCCAACTTGGAAATTATCTTGGACGAAAATCTAGTGATGTAGTGGCAGAGTTGAAGGGTAAGAAGGTTCCAGAAAATCTGATTAAGATTGAGGAAGAAGAATCCAACGAAATCGAAGCCGGTACAATCATGAAACAAAGTTTACCGGAAGGAACAACCTATGATCTTAGCAAGGCAACTCAAATAGTTTTGACAGTTGCTAAAAAAGTAAATTCGATTTCAATGCCAAGATATATTGGTTCAACTCGAGAATTTGCAGTTAATAATCTTACAGAGATATATGGAATTAAAAAAGCTAATATCGAAGTTGTAGAAGTGTCTACTGCTCCTGAAGGAACAGCTGAGGAGACTGTTGTAGAGCAAAGTCCAAAACCGGGTGGAAAAATTGATTTAGCCAGCACACGTATTAAAATTTCGATTTATAAACCCAAAACACCACCATCAAGTTCCTCTTCAACGTCAGTTCCACGTGGTAACCAAGGTTCACCTACTACTCCAAATCAAGGGAATCAACAAGGTGGCCAGCAAGGAAATCAACAAGGAAATCAACAAGGAACGGTTCCTACTCCGACTCAACCAAATAGTGAAGGAAACCACGAAAATTCTCGTGATTAAACGAATCTTTGTCATGATTTCATGGCAAAGATTTTTTTTGACTCCAGATTTGTGATAGAATAGAGAAAGTAACTAAAAGGAGGAAAGCATGGAAGAATCAAGAGAACTAAATGCCGTTATCGATGTGATTATGCTAGCAGGAACCATTCTCCTCAAAAGTGGTTCAGAGATTCATCGTGTAGAAGATACCATGATTCGTATTGCGCATTCGCAGGGGATTGTGGATTGCAATGTTCTTGCCATGCCTGCCGCTATCTTTTTCTCCATTGAAAATACCAATATTTCTCGCATGAAGCGCGTGACTTCCTCTTCTTATAACATCGAAAAAGTCTGCGATGTGAACCAGATTTCTCGTCAGTTGGTAGGAGGAAAGCTTGATTTAGAGACGGCCTTCAAGCAATTGACGGCCTTGCAAGCTCAACCTCTTCCCTATACTAAGTTGCAGGTAACTCTGGCTGCGACCTTTAGCGCCCCTTTCTTTTCGATTATGTTTAGTGGAAATATCTACGACGCACTTGGGGCAGGAGTGGCTACCTTATTTGGTTTTGCCTTTTCCCTCTATGTGGAGAAGTTTATCCGAATTCCCTTTGTAACGGCCTTTGCTGGAGCTTTTGTCTTTGGGATGATTGCCCAGTTTTGGGCTCGCTACACAGGCTTTCCTTCAACGGCAGACTTGATTATAGCTGGTGCGGTCATGCCTTTTGTTCCAGGAATTGCCTTGACCAATGCGGTTCGTGATATTATGACTAACCACATAAACTCTGGTATGAGTAAGATGTTTGAATCCCTGCTCATTACCCTTGCTTTAGGGGCAGGAACTTCTGTCGCCTTGGTATTGATGAACTAATATGACACTAACAACCTTTTTATTACAAGCAGTAGCAAGTCTTCTTGCTATTATCACTTTTTTAATCGTACTCAATGTTCAACGTTCTATGCTCTTACCAGGAGGGATTTTGGGCATGGCTGTCTGGCTAATTTATCTTTTGCTCAAGGAACCGACCAATGTTATTGTGGCTACTTTTATTGCAGCCATTATCGGTTCTTGTGTCAGCCAGATTTTGAGTATCCTTTATAAGACCCCTGCTGTAGTCTTTATCTTGGCAATCTTGGCACCTCTGGTTCCGGGTTATCTTTCCTATCGGACAACTGCCTTTTTTGTGATAGGGGATTACAATCATGCCATTGCTAGTGCAACCTTGGTTGTTATGTTGGCTTTGGTGATTTCCATTGGAATGGCTAGCGGAACAGTGATTCTTAGACTTTATTCCTACTTAAGAAAGCAGCATAATGGTTAGAATAATAAGCGACTTGATTTGGTGAATCAAGTCTTTTTTCTCTCTTTTACTGCTATTTGTGATAAAATAGTATAGAACGATTTTTTACAATGAATGATAAAACAGAGGTAAATATGACAATCGGTATTGATAAGATTGGTTTTGCGACCAGTCAATATGTCTTGAAATTACAAGACTTAGCAGAAGCGAGGGGAATTGACCCTGAAAAATTAAGTAAAGGACTCTTGCTCAAGGAATTGAGTATTGCACCCCTAACTGAGGACATCGTGACCTTGGCGGCCAGTGCTAGTGACTCTATTTTAACTGAGCAAGAAAGAGCAGAAATTGATATGGTCATTGTGGCTACCGAGTCAGGAATTGACCAGAGTAAGGCTGCGGCCGTCTTTGTGCATGGCTTGCTAGGCATCCAGCCCTTTGCTCGTAGTTTCGAGATTAAAGAAGCCTGCTATGGAGCGACAGCTGCCCTTCATTATGCAAAACTGCATGTGGAAAATTCTCCAGAGTCCAAGGTCTTGGTCATTGCCAGTGATATTGCCAAGTACGGTATTGAAACTCCAGGAGAACCAACTCAGGGTGCTGGCAGTGTGGCCATGTTAATTACACAAAATCCACGCATTATGGCCTTTAATAATGACAATGTGGCTCAGACTCGTGACATCATGGATTTCTGGCGTCCAAATTACTCAACAACTCCTTATGTAAATGGTGTTTATTCTACCCAACAATACTTGGATAGTTTGAAAACGACTTGGCTTGAATACCAAAAACGCTACCAGCTTACTTTAGATGATTTTGCGGCTGTTTGCTTCCACTTGCCTTATCCTAAATTAGCTCTAAAAGGCTTGAAAAAAATCATGGATAAGAACTTGCCTCAAGAGAAAAAAGACCTCTTGCAAAAGCATTTTGACCAGTCTATTCTCTACAGTCAAAAGGTGGGGAATATCTACACTGGTTCCCTCTTCCTTGGACTTTTGTCTCTCTTGGAAAATACAGATAGTTTGAAGGCTGGGGATAAAATTGCCCTTTATAGTTACGGAAGTGGTGCTGTCGCTGAGTTCTTCAGTGGTGAATTGGTTGAAGGATATGAAGCTTATTTGGATAAAGACCGCTTTAACAAGCTCAACCAACGAACTGCCCTGTCTGTTGCAGACTATGAAAAAGTCTTCTTTGAGGAAGTAGACTTAGATGAAACAAATTCTGCCCAGTTTGCTGGCTATGAAAATCAAGATTTTGCCTTGATTGAAATTGTTGACCACCAACGCCGTTATAGCAAGGTTGAAAAATAATGAAGATAAGTTGGAATGGATTTTCTAAAAAATCATACCAAGAGCGCCTTGAGCTGTTAAAAGCTCAGGCGCTCCTTAGTCCTGAAAAACAAACCAGTCTGGAGCAGGATGAACAAATTAGCGTGACTGTCGCAGACCAGCTGAGTGAGAATGTGGTGGGAACTTTTTCTTTACCTTATTCGCTGGTCCCAGAGGTCCTCGTCAACGGTCAGGAATACACAGTTCCCTATGTGACAGAAGAACCGTCCGTGGTTGCTGCGGCCAGCTATGCAAGTAAAATCATCAAGCGAGCAGGCGGTTTTACTGCTCAAGTTCATGAGCGCCAGATGATTGGGCAGGTGGCCCTTTATCAAGTTGCTAATCCTGATCTAGCGCAAGTGCAGATTGCAAGCAAGAAAGCCGAACTCTTGGAACTTGCCAATCAAGCCTATCCTTCTATCGTTAAACGTGGAGGTGGGGCGCGTGATTTGCATGTAGAACAGATAAAAGGCGAAACAGACTTCCTTGTTGTTTATCTCCATGTTGATACCCAAGAAGCCATGGGAGCCAATATGCTCAACACCATGCTGGAAGCCTTGAAACCAGTCTTAGAAGAACTCAGTCAGGGACAGAGTCTTATGGGAATCCTGTCTAATTACGCGACCGATTCTCTGGTGACAGCAAGCTGTCGTATCGCCTTTCGATACTTGAGCCGCCAAAAGGATCAAGGACGAGAATTTGCGGAGAAGATAGCCTTGGCTAGCCAGTTTGCGCAGGCTGATCCTTATCGAGCTACTACCCATAATAAAGGGATTTTTAATGGTATTGATGCCATTTTGATTGCCACAGGTAATGACTGGCGTGCTATTGAGGCAGGAGCTCATACCTTTGCCAGTCGAGATGGACATTACCAAGGTCTTAGCTCTTGGCGTCTAGACTTGGAGACAGAAGAATTAGTTGGTGAGATGACACTACCCATGCCTGTAGCGACCAAGGGTGGCTCTATCGGCCTTAACCCTCGTGTAGCCCTCAGTCATGAATTATTAGGAAATCCTTCTGCTAAAGAATTAGCTCAGATTATCGTTTCTATCGGGCTTGCCCAAAACTTTGCGGCCCTGAAAGCCTTGGTGAGTACAGGGATTCAGCAAGGTCACATGAAATTGCAGGCCAAATCCTTAGCTCTTCTATCAGGTGCTAGTGAATCCGAGGTAGCTCCCCTAGTCGAGCGCCTCATCGCAGAGAAAACCTTTAATCTAGAGACAGCCCAGCGATATCTAGAAAACTTAAGATCATAAAAAAACTCAGACGAATTGGTCTGAGTTTTCTTGTGCTTAAATACTTTTTCCTGATAATAATGTAACTGGTAAGAAGTAACCTGTTGTGGCGACTTCCTTGCCTTCGATCTTTTGCAAGAGGAGGTCCACAGTGAAGCAGGCAATTTCTTCCAAAGGTTGCTTGATAGTAGCCAGTTGAGGGTAGTAATTCTCGATAAAGTAGGTCCCATCATAGCCGATGACTTTAAGCTCGTCAGGGACAGAAATGCCCAGTTCTTGAGCGATTTTAATAACCAGAATAGCTGTCAAATCATCTGAAGCAAAGATGGCATCTGGCTTTTGTCGAGTCAAGATATTCTTTATTTCCATTTCTTTTCTGACTGGAGAAAAGTCACTGGAAACATTGATAATAGGAGCTTTTGGGAGTACGGAGGCAAAACCAGCGTGGCGTAGTCCAGTTGGCGAATTGGAATTGTCATTCCCTGTAATCATAATGATAGACTGGGCACCTGTCTTAACCAAGGTCTGGGCCGCAAGAATCCCACCAGCATAGTTGTCAGAGGAAACGACAGGGATGTCTGGAGACAGGTTTCGGTCAAAGGAAATAATCGGTGCCGTCACGCGATTGTAGTCTTCGATTCCTAAGTTGTGACTACCCGAAATGATGCCGTCCACCTGATTGGCTTCCAACATTTCGATGTATTCGCGTTCCTTCTCAGAATCGTGCTCACTGTTGCAGATAATGGTCTTGTAACCATTTTTGAAGAGTTGGTGCTCCAGCTTATCAATCAATTCTGCATAGAAAACATTGGAAATATTTGGGAAAATCAAACCGATTAACTTAGCTGACTTTCCTTGTAGACTGCGAGCTAGGTTGTTGGGTTTATAGCCCAATTCTCGCATGGCTTCATTTACCTTTTGAATTGTTTTTTCAGATAAATACCCTTTTTTATTGATAACCCGAGAAACGGTAGTAGGGCTGACGCCTGCAAGTTTGGCGACATCAGTTAGTTTTGCGACCATAATCTAATTCATAGTAAGTTCCAGTTGGGTTTCCAGATTTAATCAGGATCCCATTTTGGTCCGCATGTGGGAAGACACGACCAGAAAATACTTTTTCTCCTTTATTGATGAAAATTTCAAAGACAGAGTTATCGATGAAGATTGTAGCAGTAGTAGCCTGATTCTCGATAGGGCAAGAACGTGTAGTTCCAAATTCTTGGGCATACTGTTCACCAGCCTGGCTACGATCTACTGTCACTTGACCATTTACAAGGTCAAAGTTGATGGAAAGTCCCTTGCCTTCTTTATCAGCCAGTAAGACAATCTCGCTCTGGCTATTAGCTTCCAAGTTGAGTTCAAGTTCGTAAGTGTTCTTGGTTTGAGCACGATTTGAGAAGACTTCTTCAGAAGCACGAAGGTCCTTGATAGCTGCGACTGGGTATTGGTAGAGTTTGCCGTCTTTGATAGTGAGTTCCTTGACCAAAGAGAAGGTTCCTTGGTAGTCGAAACGATCAGATGGATATGAAACATCAGGCAAGCCAAGCCAGCTAACAGCTAGAGCACGTCCATCAGGAGCGTTAAAGGCTTGAGTTGCATAGGCTTCGAAACCATAGTCCATGTTTTGAAGTTGAGATACATCTACCATTTTAGCATTTTCAGGGTCAAAGGAAGCCCCAATCTTATACATATTTGGAAAGATATTATCGTAGTCTAGAACTTTCTTATCCAATCCTTGTGGGCAGTAGAGAAGGACAGGTTGTTCCCCTACAAAGACCAGATTTGGACATTCCATCATGTAGGCAGTACGGTCGTTAGCAAAGTCAAGGTTGCCAACGGCTTGCCAGTTTGTATAGTCGTTGTCTACAGCCTTGTAGAGACGGACGAAGCCTTTTTTCTCCAAGTCCTGTCCACCGACGATAGCATAGTATTGGCCCTTGAAGTTAAAAATTTGCGGATCACGGAAGTGGTCAGTAGAGTCTGCTGGCTGGTCGATCAAGATCTTGTCAATCTTCGTAATCTTGCCATCCTTGTCCATCAAAGCACCGATTTGGTACGGGTGACGGATCCAGTTTTCATCGCGGACATTTCCTGTATAAAATAGGAACAAGTTATCGCCAAACTGCATGGCAGAACCAGAGTAGGCACCGTGGCTATCTAATGGAGTATCTGGTAAAACTTTGATTCCAGTTTCTTTAAAGTGAATCAAATCATCACTTTCTAGCTGTGCCCAAGATTTTAAACCGTGGGCTGCACCAAAAGGAAAGTTTTGATAAAAAACAATCCACTTCCCATCAAAGTAAGAAAAGCCATTTGGGTCATTGAGAAGTCCTGTTTTTGGCTCAACATGGTAATGAGTATGCCATGGAGATTGTGCCATATTTTCCTTTATATGTTGAATTTCTTCTTGCGTCCAATCTTGATAAAGTCTGTAACGACGCTCAGTTGTCCATTTCATGTTATCTTCCTTCCAAAATTTCTACTATCTTAATAGTAAACGTTTCCTCATAAAAAAGCAAGTCTTTTATCATAAAATTAAGAAAAAATGGCAAACGATTGACAGATGATTAGGAACTTATTTTTATGAAAATTAATGAAAATATGAAAGTTTTTGAAAAAATACACATAAAAACACGTAGGATCAGGCACTTTTTAGAGAGATTTATTAAGAAAGTAGCAAAAACTATCAAAAATTTTAATAATCAAAAAACTTTTTCTGCAAAACGCTTGACATATTTTTGAAAGATGATAAAATAATACTCGTAGGGCGAATAAAATCGCTTTCAAACAAGAACAAATTTTTTTATAAGGAGATTTTTGCAAATGACCAATACAGAAATTGCAAAAAAAGTCATCGAAGCCTTGGGTGGACGTGAGAACGTCAACAGTGTAGCTCACTGTGCGACTCGCCTCCGTGTGATGGTAAAAGATGAAGCTAAAATCAATAAGAACGCTATTGAGAACTTGGAAAAAGTTCAAGGTGCTTTCTTTAACTCAGGTCAATACCAAATTATCTTTGGTACTGGTACAGTAAACAAGATGTACGATGAAGTCGTAGCTCTTGGTTTGCTAACTTCATCTAAAGATGAGATGAAAGAAGAAGCAGGCAAACAAGGAAATTGGTTCCAACGTGCCATCCGTACTTTCGGTGACGTCTTTGTACCTCTTTTGCCAGCAATCGTTGCTACTGGTTTGTTTATGGGAATTCGTGGGGCTATTGTTCAAGATCAAGTTTTGGCTTTGTTTGGAACAACTGCAGAAGCTTTTAAAGCAACAAACTTCTATACCTATTCAGTTGTTTTGACAGATACAGCTTTTGCCTTCTTCCCAGCCTTAATCTGTTGGTCAGCCTTTCGAGTCTTCGGTGGAAATCCATTGCTTGGTTTGGTTCTAGGATTGATGATGGTAAACTCATCCTTACCAAATGCCTGGGCTGTGGCCTCTGGTGACGCTCAACCAATCCTCTTCTTTGGTTTTATCAAAGTTGTCGGCTATCAAAACTCAGTTTTACCAGCCTTCTTCGTTGGTCTGACTGGTGCTAAACTAGAAAAGTGGCTCCGTAAGCGTATTCCAGATGTATTAGATTTACTCCTTGTACCATTCTTGACTTTCTTAGTAATGTCTATTTTGGCCTTGTTTGTCATTGGACCTGTATTCCACGAAGTTGAAAGCTATGTCAAAGTCGCTACTGTTTGGTTGCTCAGTCTTCCAATGGGTCTAGGTGGATTAATCCTTGGTGGTGTTCATCAGGTCATCGTTGTTACAGGTGTTCACCATATCTTCAATCTCTTGGAGGCTAACCTTGTTACTTCTACAGGTTCAGATCCTCTTAATGCTATTATTACAGCAGCTATGACTGCTCAACTTGGAGCAACGCTTGCTGTTGGTGTAAAAACAAAGAATCCCAAAATTAAAGCTCTTGCCTTCCCAGCTGCACTTTCTGCTGGACTTGGTATCACTGAACCAGCTATTTTTGGTATCAATCTTCGCTATGGTAAACCGTTTATCATGGGGCTTATCGCCGGTGCTGCTGGTGGTTGGTTAGCAAACATTCTAGGTTTGGCAGGTACTAGCTTTGGTATTACGATCATTCCTGGAACACTTCTCTATATCAACGGTCAACTCCTTAAGTATGTCTTTATGGTCTTAGTTACAACTGCCCTTGGTTTCGGTTTGACATATGCTTTTGGTTACAAAGAAGAAACAGAAGTTGTTGAAGAAACAGTTTCTGAAGAAACTACAGTGGTAAATGAAGAAGTACCAGCAACTCTTCAAGACGAAACAATCCAAACACCAATCGTTGGTGATGTTGTTGCTCTTTCAAATGTGAATGACCCAGTATTCTCAAGTGGAGCTATGGGACAAGGTATCGCTGTAAAACCTAGTCAAGATGTTGTTTACGCCCCAGCTGATGCTGAAGTGACAATCGTCTTCCCAACAGGACATGCTTATGGTTTGAAAACTGCAAACGGAGCTGAAATCTTGATCCACGTTGGTATCGATACTGTTTCAATGAATGGTGAAGGATTTGACCAAAAAGTTGCTCAAGGTGACAAGGTTAAAGCTGGAGATGTTCTTGGAACCTTTGACTCAGCTAAGATTGCTGCTGCAGGTCTTGATAACACAACAATGGTTATCGTGACAAACACAGCTGACTTTGTTTCAGTAAATCCAGTTGCTTCTGGATCAGTTGCTAAAGGTGATGCTGTGATCGAAGTGAAAATCTAATCAATCCTCTCTAATGTGAAAACGAACAAATGACATGTTTGTTCGTTTTTGCTTGAATGGTAAGATTTACAGAGGAAAATCTAAAAAATAGAGAAATTTAGACTTTCGAAATATGCTATAATAAAGAAAATAAAAACAAGAGGTTTATCATGACAAAATTATATGGAAGCTTGGAAGCGGGCGGTACAAAGTTTGTCTGTGCTGTCGGTGATGAAAACTTTAACGTTGTAGAAAAAACACAATTTCCAACAACAACTCCAATCGAAACAATCGATAAAACCATTGAGTTCTTCTCGAAATTCGACAACCTTGCTGGTCTTGCAGTTGGTTCATTTGGTCCGATTGATATTGATAAAAACTCAAAAACTTATGGCTTTATCACGACGACTCCAAAACCAAACTGGGCAAATGTGGACTTGCTTGGTGCCCTTCGTCGCGCCCTCAACGTGCCAATGTACTTCACTACAGACGTAAACAGCTCTGCTTATGGTGAAGTGGTTGCCCGTAACAATGCTGGTGGTCGTATCGAAAACTTGGTTTACTACACAATCGGTACAGGTATCGGTGCTGGTGTTATCCAACGTGGAGAGTTTATCGGTGGTGTGGGTCACCCTGAGATGGGTCATTATTATGTTGCTAGACACCCAATGGATATTGAAAAAGAGTTTAAGGGTGTTTGTCCTTTCCATAAGGGATGTCTGGAAGGCTATGCAGCTGGTCCAAGTTTGGAAGCTCGTACAGGTGTACGTGGGGAAAATATTGAACTCAACAATCCTGTTTGGGATGTCCAAGCCTACTATATCGCTCAAGCTGCGGTCAATGCGACAGTGACTTTCCGCCCAGACGTGATTGTCTTTGGTGGAGGGGTCATGGCTCAACAACACATGCTGGATCGTGTCCGTGAGAAATTTACATCTCTTCTTAATGGCTACCTACCAGTACCTGATGTGCGTGATTACATCGTGACGCCAGCAGTCGCAGGAAATGGTTCTGCTACTCTTGGAAACTTTGTCCTTGCAAAAGAAGTTTCAAAATAAAGCACAAAATCCGCTTGGGAAACCAAACGGATTTTGTGGTTGAAAACAATATTTTTGAGCCTTTCCTTAAGTGATTACGGACGGTAGCGACTTTCTTCGAAATTCCATACCTAAACTTTGAGCCTAATGTCTCAAAGTTTCCGAACACCTGAAACCATTAGATTTCAGGTGTTTCTATCACGGCGAAAAGGCTAGGTAAGTCCTCGCCTCACTATCGAAAAATAGGAATGATTTCCATACCAAAGTATATTTAGTATCAAGCTATAATCAATCTACGCTCTAAAAATCCGCTTGGGAAACCAAACGGATTTTTTACGTGTCAAAGCATTTGCCAGAAAAAGTCGATAATATAGGTCAGACCGTAGGTATAAACCACGAGGGTAAAGGGCTTAGTCAGAATGATGATGGTCATATAGCGCTTGAAGCTCATCTTGGTCAGGGCAGCTAGCATACAGAGAAAGTCAGCTGGACTAATGGGCCAAATCATCATAAAAATAAAGAAACGGTCAAAACGATTGCCCTTATCCAGCCAGCCGATATACTTGTCATAGGTGCGCTTGCTGACGACGGATTGGACAAAGGCAGCTCCATAGAGGCGCACTAGATAAAAGATAATGGCACAGCCAATGACAATGCCGATATAGTTGTAGATAGTCCCGATGATGTGGCCGTAGATAAAGACACCAGCCACCGAGGTCAAGGCTCCTGGAATGATAGGGACGACAGTTTGTAAAATCTGTAAAAAGATAAAGAGGGGTGGACCCCAGATACCTGCCTGCTGGATAAAAGCAGAGAGGGTTTCTTTAGACTGTAAAACCCCAGCCTGATAAGCCCAAATACAGAAAATCAAACTTCCAACTCCACCGACAATCGATGAGATATTGATAACTCGCTGCAGAAGGGGAGACACAGCTTTCATTTGTTTATCCTGTGACATGTAAACTCCTCATAGATAGTATAATTCTACTATACCATATTTTGGAGGAGAAAGGGGGAATGGGTTGTTTTTGGATTAGAGTGAAGGTCAAGAATTTAAATCTAATTTTATTCCAATTATAAAATTTAAGAACGGGTTTCATGATATAATGTGTATAAGTAAATTGATATCGGAGAAAATAAATGAAGTCAACAATAGATAAAATTAATAAATTTAGGGATGATCGGGATTGGAGAAAATTTCACAATGAAAAAGATTTAGCTATATCCATTTCACTGGAAGCTAGTGAACTTTTAGAATTGTTCCAATGGAAGCAGTCTGAAGAAGTTACAACAAATTCTCTTGAAAGAATTAAAGAAGAACTAGCAGATGTGCTAATATATTCAATGATGTTAGCTGATAATTTACAACTGGATATAGAACAGATTATTGAAGAAAAATTAGAAAAAAATAAAGCGAAATATCCTGTTAAATTAAGTAAGGGGAATAATAAAAAATATACTGAGTTGGAGAAATAATGGTAAAAATACAAAGTCCAATCGTTAGAGAAATAGACTATACCAGCAACTCGCTGGTGAAACTTAAAAACCAATTTAAATTTAATGAAAATAAAAATGATTTAAAATTTTTATTTGATTATCCGGTAGTTTATATTGTTAACGATGAGAAAAAGAATCGATTTAGTGTGTACATAGGTGAAACAACTGATATAATTCGGCGAACAAGTCAACACTTAATTGACGATATAAAAAAAGAAAATAGAGATGATTGGAGAGATTTTGCAACATCTTCGACAACGAAGATGTTTGTAATTGGTCACAATCATTTTAATAAGTCGTTAACTCTAGATATAGAAAATCGCTTAATGCTATATTTATCAAGTGTCGATAATGTAACCAGGGTACAAAATAGAAGAGGAAATCCTCAAAATGAATATTATACATCCGATGAGTTAGATTCAATTTTTTCAAAAATTTGGCGTTCATTAAATAAAAAAAATCACTTTTTATTTCCTGCTGAAAGTATTGTTAGAAATTCTGCTATTTTCAAATCTTCACCTTTTCATAAATTAACCAATGAGCAAATAAAAGCAAAAAATGAGATCATTTTTAAAATTACTTCAGCTCTTAGTAAGAATGAACTTGGAACTTTAATCTTAGTTAAAGGAGAAGCTGGTGCTGGGAAAACGGTACTGATGAGTTCTTTAATAGACGATTTATTGAATTCTGATGATACAGAATTCATAAGAGAAAATAATACTATAAATCTAGTTGTCAATCATGACGACCAATTAAGTGTCTATAAAGAAATTGAGAAAAAACTTGAGTGGAAAAGTGGGTTAAATCTTGATGTTGCTATGAAACCAACCCAGTTTCTAAATGCACTGAAAAAACAAGATGTAGATGCTGGTATAGTCGTTATTGATGAAGGGCACTTACTTTTGACAGCAAAAAACCAAGCTTATCAAGGCGGCAATCATTTAAAGGATATTCTTTCAAAATCTAAAGTAGTTGTTCTAGTTTACGATGATAATCAAATAATGAATAAATCTCAAATATGGGTAGATGATTCATTTTTGACTTTACAGCATCAAGCGAGGTTGTCTGGTAATTTAATCGAATTAAATAATCAAATGCGTATAAGAGCTAGTGAATCTACAATTAGTTGGATTAGAAATATTATTGATAAAAGAGAAATTACCAAATTAAAAGAAGACAAGAACTATGATATCCAGATATTTAATTCTCCAAAGGAATTACAAGATGCTATTAAATTAAAAGATAAGAATCAACACTTAGGAATTTCTAGGTTAATAGCAACCTATGATTGGGATTATAGTAGTCAATCTAAACCAATAGATAAAGAGTATTGGTGTGTGGAAATAGACGACTGGTCATGTCCTTGGAATAGAGAATTACGTAGGGATAAAAAAGACTCTAAACTTTCTTGGATCGAACAATCCCAAACAATTAATGAAGTAGGTTCAACTTTTACTGTTCAAGGTTTTGATTTGAATTACGCCGGGGTAATTATTGGTCCATCAGTCAAATATAGAAATGGTGAAATTAAGTTCGATATTTCTGCTAGTAAAAATAAAGGTGCAGTTCAAAATAGAAAACTCGACAATGGTGAAATGAGAAACTTTGGTGCAGATCTTTTAAAAAATGAATTAAATGTTTTACTAACAAGAGGAGTAAATGGCCTGTATATATACGCAGTAGATGAAGAACTTCAAGCAGCTTTAAAAGATGCAATTTTATAAGAATATAAGGTAGGGATAGATTTTTTTGAATCCAAACATGGTATAATGTCAGTTATGAATAATAACAACCAACGTGCCCTTTGCCAGCAACTCTGGGCTAGAAACAAATACCTCGTTTTGAGCCATTCCAGCAATATTTACAATGAGATTCGCCAATACTTGAAGAATGAAGAGGTGGAGGTCAGTCATGTTCAAGAACTGATCGATCGTGCCTGTCAAATCCCTGAGCATAGAGGTCAGGTCTGCAATGCCTTTCAGCATATTTGGGGCTATTTCAAAAAGAAAGCGACAGATGCTGAGCGCAAGGACTACATGCTCTTACTGGATCGCTACCGCTTTGGTCAGGTTTCTAAGGAAGACTTGATCACTAAGAGTCGAGGTTTGCTTGATCGCTATCCCAATACCTACTTGCAACATTCGACTTTACTGAAAGGAAATTGTCATGAGACTTTGGCATGAGGCTTTGATTTCACAGCTTCCTCGTCCTCAACTCTTGGGGCAACATCGAGAGTGTTGCGCCCTGCGTGGCAATGGCTGGGGCAGAAAGCATGCGACGGTGGACTATGTCTTTACTCACTCTCCCTATCGTCTCTATGCCTATCATGACTTGATCATGAAGGAGATGGTTAAACGATGCTTTAAGGTCAGTCCAGAATGGCTGGACAAGAACTACCGTGGCAAGACCTGCCCTCCTTATCAAGACTTAGTAGAGGAAAAGCTGAAAAGTCCTATCTATAGTGAACATGATGCTACTTACTATGAGGAGTGTCTGGTAAATCTCCGAGAAAAGGGGATAGAGCTGGAATAATAGTAAGGATTGCCTTCAATTTATAACTCTTCTCATAATTTTTTCGAATAATAAAGATGAGACCTTTAGAGTTTTTCTAAGGTCTTCTTTTTATGAGTGTCCAGATTTACTTTTAATAACTTTTGAGTTATAATTTTAAAAAAGCCAAACGTGAACTGAAGGACTTAAAAGAAAGAGGGGTAAGTGATGAAGAATAGTGCTATCGGGAGTAATTGGAAGGATGTCCGCTCTGAGCTCTTTACCGAGGAGGAAATCCTTGAAAGTGATATGCGAGTGGCTATTATGAGTGAGTTGATAGTAGCTAGACATGAGCAAGGAATCAGCCAGAAAAAGCTAGAAGAACTTAGTGGAGTAAGCCAGCCTGTCATAGCTAGAATGGAAACAGGAAAGACTAGTCCTCAGTTGGATACAGTCTTGAAAGTTTTAGCCAGTTTAGGAAAGACACTAGCAGTCGTCCCACTTGAACAGAGGAAAAGCTGACTAGAATCAGTTATAGTCTTTTCTAATAACAAGTCATAGTCACTTATAAGAATTACTAATAACGCGTTTGAGCATTCTAACTGGAATACGCCTATAAAACAAGCTATACAAAGGATTTGAGGTATTTGTTTCAAGTCTTTTTCTTTTGTCTAAAACAGAGATATAGTTTCAAGCTATATCAAAGCCTAATTTTTTACAATTATACAGATGATTTCTTTTCTGTTAAGATAGTTTCAACAACAAATTTTGGAGGACACATCATGTCAACTACAATCATCGGTTTCCCACGTTTGGGCGAATTCCGCGAATTAAAATTTACAACTGAAAAATACTTTAGAAAAGAAATCTCAGAAGAAGAACTTTTGGCAGCAGCAAAAGACTTGCGCGCTAAACACTGGAACATTGTCAAAGAAAAAGGCATCACTGAAATTCCATCAAATGACTTTTCTCACTATGACAACTTCCTAGATGCAGCTTTCCTTTTCAACGTGGTGCCTGCTTCAGTTCAAAACTTGGACTTGTCTGACCTTGAGCGCTACTTCGCTTTGGGTCGTGGTTACCAAGGAGAAAAAGGAGATGTTCGCGCCCTTCCGATGAAGAAATGGTTTAACACTAACTACCACTACATCGTTCCTAAATTTGAAAAAGACACTCAAGTAAAATTGGCTGGTCACAAGATTTTCGATGAGTTCCAAGAAGCAAAAGAACTTGGATTGAACACTCGCCCAGTTCTTGTAGGTCCATTCACTTTCCTTCAATTGTCAGACTTTGAAGAAGGCGTGAAAGCAGAAGACTTCGTAGACAGCTTAGTAGCTGCTTACCAAGAAGTTTTTGCAAAATTGGCTGAACTTGGTGCGACTCGTATCCAACTCGACGAAGCTGCTCTTGTAAAAGATTTGACATCTGAAGAAAAAGCTCTCTTCTTGAACCTCTACAACAAGCTTTTGGCTGACAAAAAAGGTCTTGAAGTCTTGCTTCAAACTTACTTCGGAGATGTTCGTGACGTTTACGCTGACCTTGTAAACTTGCCAGTAGATGCTATCGGTCTTGACTTCGTTGAAGGTAAGAAAACTCTTGAATTGGTTAAAGGTGGTTTCCCAGCTGACAAGACTCTTTATGCAGGTATTGTCAATGGTAAAAACATCTGGCGCAACAACTACGAAAAGAGCTTGGCCGTTCTTGAGCAAATCCCAGCTGAAAACATTGTATTGACAAGCTCATGCTCACTTCTTCATGTGCCATTTACAACTGCTAATGAAGAATTTGAACCAGCAATCTTGAACCACTTTGCCTTTGCAGTTGAAAAATTGGATGAGATTCGTGATTTGGATGCTATCCGCAATGGTCAAGGTGAAGAAGCACTTGCAGCTAACAAAGAACTCTTTGCGACTGAGCGTGTTGGTGAAAATGCGGAACTTCGTGCGCGTATCGCTGGCTTGACAGACGCAGACTACACTCGTTTGCCAGCCTTTGCAGAACGTGAAGCTATCCAGGAAGAAGCTTTCAAACTTCCAGCTCTTCCAACAACAACGATCGGTTCATTCCCTCAAACTAAAGAAGTTCGTGCTAAACGTTTGGCTTACCGTAAAGGTGAATTGTCTCAAGAAGAGTACGACGCTTTCCTTGCTGAAACGATCGATGAATGGATCAAATGGCAAGAAGATATCGACTTTGATGTCCTTGTTCACGGTGAATTTGAGCGTAATGACATGGTTGAGTACTTCGGTCAAAACTTGTCAGGTTACCTCTTCTCTAAAAATGGTTGGGTACAATCATACGGTATGCGTGGAGTTAAACCACCAATCATCTGGGGTGATGTCACTCGTCTTAACCCTATCACTGTTAAATGGTCTAGCTATGCACAAAGCCGTACAAACAAACCTGTTAAAGGTATGTTGACTGGACCTGTTACCATCCTCAACTGGTCATTCCCACGTGAAGACATCTCTATCAAGGATTCTACTCTTCAAATCGCCCTTGCTATCAAGGATGAAGTGCTTGACCTTGAAGCTGCTGGTGTGAAAATCATCCAAATCGACGAGGCTGCTCTTCGTGAAAAATTGCCACTCCGTCGTAGCGACTGGTACGAAGACTACCTTGACTGGGCAATTCCTGCCTTCCGCTTGGTACACTCAACAGTAGCGCCAGACACACAAATCCACACTCACATGTGTTACTCAGAATTTACAGATATCATCCCAGCTATCGACAACATGGATGCAGATGTTATTTCCTTTGAAGCTAGCCGTTCAAACCTTGAAATCTTGGACGAACTCAAAGCGAAAAACTTCCAAACAGAAGTGGGACCTGGGGTTTACGATATCCACTCACCTCGTGTACCAAATGAAGGCGAAATCGACAATACAATCGAAGCCATCCTTGCTAAAGTGCCAAGCAAGAAAGTTTGGATCAACCCTGACTGTGGTTTGAAAACACGTGGTATTCCAGAAACAAAAGAAAGCTTGATCCGCCTTGTTGAAGCAGCTAAAGCTGCGCGTGAGAAATTGTAAGATAGGATTTCTCAAGAAGCGCTGTTTGGTCAATCTGCCTGTTTCACTTGGATTCTAGGAATCCAGCTAACGAAAAAAATCAACTAGAAAAGGATAATGACTATGTCACGCCAAACACCGTCACTCTCATTTGAAGTGTTCCCTCCCAACCCAGCCGTGGGTAATGATAACATTATTTCTGCTCTTCAAGATATGCAGGAGTTGGCTCCTCACTTTATCAGTGTAACTGCCAGCAATAATAAATTTAATATCAAGGAAACGACGGTTCGTTTGGCTGACTTTATCCAAAATGACTTGGCGATTCCGACTATTGCTCACTTGCCAGCCATCTATTTGACCAAGGACAAGGTTGCTGAAACTATTGCAGACTTGGACAAGGTTGGGGTGCAGAAAATCTTGGCTCTTCGTGGGGATATTATTCCAGATGTGGAACCACAAAAGGATTTCCGCTACGCAACTGACTTGATTGAGTTCATCAAGGAACAAGCCCCTCACTTTGATATTGTCGGAGCTTGTTATCCAGAAGGCCATCCAGATTCACCAAATCAGATTACAGATATTCAAAATCTTAAGAAGAAAGTGTATGCAGGCTGTTCGAGTCTTGTAACTCAGCTTTTCTTTGACAATGAGCGCTTCTATGATTTCCAAGACAAGTGCATCTTGGCTGGGATTGATGTTCCCATTCATGCAGGGATTATGCCAATTCTGAATCGAAATCAGGCTCTCCGTCTCTTGAAGACTTGTGAGAATATCCATCTTCCACGCAAATTTAAAGCCATCTTAGACAAGTATGAGCATGACCCTGAGTCGCTCAGAGCAGCAGGACTTGCCTATGCGGTGGACCAAATCGTGGACTTGGTAACTCAGGATGTTGCCGGTGTGCATCTCTACACTATGAACAATGCTGAAACAGCAAAATACATCCACCAAGCAACCCATGCCTTGTTTAATCATCAGTCTCTAGGATAATAAAAAGCAAACCATTCTTCTCAGGTGAGGAGAATGGTTCCTTTTTAATGGTAAAGACCGCACTTTTTAAGAAAAATATGATAAAATAGACTCTGTACGTACTTGATACAAAGATGAGGGTATAAACAGATTTTTAACTATTCAAATCTGCTATAAAAAGGAAAAATACTAAAGAATAATATTTTTAAACTTTTCAAAGTATCTAAATAGTTGAACACGGGCTAAATCCCTAGTGAAAAAGATAGATTTCCTAGTGTGCATCGCACACTGCGTCAATCTCCTATTTTCATACGGGATTCTTCACGCCCTTTGTATCCTGATTTTTGTAGGCAAGGCGTATAATTTCATCAATCCAAAGGGGATTAAAATGACAAAACAAGTGTTTCAAACGACTTTTGCGGGTCGTGAGTTAATTGTAGAGACTGGTCAGGTTGCTAAGCAAGCAAATGGTGCAGTTGTTGTACGTTACGGTGAGTCAACTGTCTTGACTGCTGCCGTTATGTCTAAGAAAATGGCAACTGGAGATTTCTTCCCTCTTCAAGTCAACTACGAAGAAAAAATGTATGCGGCTGGGAAGTTTCCTGGTGGCTTTATGAAACGTGAAGGACGTCCTTCAACGGATGCGACATTGACAGCGCGTTTGATTGACCGTCCAATCCGTCCTATGTTTGCGGAAGGTTTCCGTAATGAAGTGCAAGTGATTAACACAGTGCTTTCTTATGATGAAAATGCCTCTGCACCAATGGCAGCTATGTTTGGTTCATCATTAGCATTGTCTATTTCAGATATTCCATTTGACGGACCAATTGCTGGGGTACAAGTGGGCTATGTAGATGGTCAAATCATCATCAACCCTACGCAAGAACAAGCAGAGCAATCGCTCCTTGAATTGACAGTAGCTGGTACCAAACACGCCATCAACATGGTAGAGTCTGGTGCTAAAGAATTGTCAGAAGAAATCATGCTGGAAGCCCTCCTTAAAGGGCACGAAGCAGTCAAAGAATTGATTGCCTTCCAAGAAGAAATCGTTGCAGCAGTTGGTAAGGAAAAAGCAGAAGTAGAATTGCTTCATGTGGATGCTGAATTGCAGGCTGAAATTATCGCAGCCTACAACAGTGACCTCCAAAAGGCAGTTCAAGTAGAAGAAAAATTGGCTCGTGAAGCTGCAACTCAAGCAGTTAAGGACCAAGTTACTGCTGTGTATGAAGAAAAATATGCAGACCACGAAGAATTTGATCGTATCATGCGTGATGTGGCTGAAATCTTGGAACAAATGGAACACGCAGAAGTGCGCCGCTTGATTACAGAAGACAAGATTCGTCCTGATGGTCGTAAGGTCGATGAAATCCGTCCTTTGGATGCGGTTGTTGACTTCCTTCCTCGTGTGCACGGTTCAGGTCTCTTCACTCGTGGGCAAACTCAGGCCCTTTCAGTCTTGACCTTGGCTCCGATGGGTGAAACTCAAATCATTGATGGTTTGGATCCAGAGTATAAGAAACGCTTTATGCACCATTATAACTTCCCTCAATACTCTGTAGGGGAAACTGGACGCTACGGTGCACCTGGTCGTCGTGAAATCGGTCACGGTGCTCTTGGTGAGCGTGCTCTTGCTCAAGTCTTGCCAAGTTTGGAAGAATTCCCATATGCTATCCGTTTGGTAGCTGAGGTCTTGGAATCAAATGGTTCTTCATCTCAGGCTTCTATCTGTGCGGGAACGCTTGCCCTTATGGCTGGTGGTGTGCCAATCAAGGCGCCAGTAGCAGGAATTGCCATGGGTCTTATTTCAGATGGAAACAACTATACAGTCTTGACAGATATCCAAGGTTTGGAAGATCACTTTGGAGACATGGACTTCAAGGTTGCAGGAACTCGTGACGGGATTACAGCCCTTCAAATGGATATCAAGATCCAAGGGATCACTGCAGAAATCTTGACTGAAGCCCTTGCCCAAGCCAAGAAAGCTCGTTTTGAAATCCTTGATGTGATTGAAGCAACCATTCCAGAAGTTCGTCCAGAATTGGCTCCAACTGCTCCGAAAATTGATACCATCAAGATTGATGTGGACAAGATTAAGATTGTCATCGGTAAGGGTGGAGAAACCATTGACAAGATTATCGCTGAAACAGGCGTTAAGATTGATATCGATGAAGAAGGAAATGTGTCTATCTACTCTAGCGATCAAGATGCCATTAATCGTGCTAAAGAGATTATTGCTGGTTTGGTCCGTGAAGCCAAAGTGGATGAAGTTTACCGTGCTAAAGTCGTTCGTATCGAGAAATTTGGTGCCTTTGTCAACCTCTTTGATAAGACAGATGCCCTTGTTCATATCTCTGAGATGGCTTGGACGCGTACCAATAATGTCGAAGACTTGGTAGCAATCGGGGATGAAGTTGATGTTAAGGTTATCAAGATTGATGAAAAAGGACGTGTGGATGCTTCTATGAAAGCCCTTCTTCCTCGTCCTCCAAAACCTGAACGTGATGAAAAAGGTGAAAAATCAGAGCGTCCTTACCGCCCACGTCATCACAAGGATCACAAACCTAAGAAAGAAATTACAGAAACACCAAAAGATTCAGAATAAGAAAAGGAGAAATGTATGGGATGGTGGCGCGAAACCATTGATATCGTAAAAGAAAATGATCCAGCGGCCCGCACCACTTTGGAGGTTTTGCTGACTTATCCAGGTGTCAAGGCCTTGGCGGCCCACCGTCTTTCGCATTTTCTCTGGAAGCATGGCTTCAAACTCTTGGCTCGTATGCACAGTCAGTTTTGGCGCTTTTGGACTCAGATTGAGATTCATCCAGGTGCTCAGATCGATTCAGGTGTCTTTATCGACCACGGTTCAGGCTTGGTGATTGGAGAAACAGCGATTGTTGAAAAAGGCGTTCTTCTCTATCATGGGGTGACTCTTGGGGGAACAGGGAAAGACTGTGGCAAACGCCATCCGACCGTTCGTCAGGGTGCCCTTATATCAGCACATGCCCAAGTCATTGGTCCTGTAGAAATTGGTGCAAATGCCAAGGTCGGTGCTGCAGCAGTTGTCGTAGCAGATGTACCTAGTGATGTGACGGTTGTCGGTATTCCGGCCAAGATTGTCCGAGTTCATGGACAGAAGGATGAACCGACTATCCACGAAGTTGAAGAAAAACGAGAGTACTACGTCAATAAACTCGAGCAGGCTAAAGAAGCCAGTCACAGATCGTCGGGGTTGTAGAGGGTACCTATATGATTCAAGCAAGAAACAAGTTAAGCCAAGAGGAGCTATCTGAGGCGAAAAAACTAATTAACTGTTGCCAAAACTATGACGGTACCTATCGTGATCCCTATCTATCTAACATGCTTAATTTTGACCCAAACATGCCCGCCTTTTTCCTTTATTATGAAAAAGGCGAACTTGTTGGTTTATTAACTGTCTATGCAGATGACCAAGATGTGGAAGTGACGATACTGGTTCATCCAGATCATCGCCGTCAGGGAATTGCGCGTGCATTGTTTACTAGTTTTGAGAGAGAAACAGCTTCTTTTCCGATTCATTCAGTCACTTTTCAGACAGAGCGTGTTTTTCTAGATCGCCATCCTGATTTTGTTAGCAACTGGGGATTGGTCGAGGATGAAGAGACAGAAACTTGGTTAGGTAAGGATAGAAAACCTTATCCGTTAGCAAATGTTTCCAATCTTGAAGTTTTGTTAGCAGATAGTTCGTATCAGGATCAAATTAGTCAGTTAAAATTTCAGGCATTCTCAGAAGATCATGAATCTAGAGAGATTGTGGATAGATATGTCGCTGAAGCTCTGAAGGATCTAGAAAGTCGCTTATATATTTTGTTAAAAGACGGTCAGATTATTGGAACTTGCACGGTAGATTTATCGACTAATACGAATTACTTCTACGGTTTAGCAATATCAGAACTTGAACGTGGGAAAGGCTATGGAAGCTACTTAGCAAAATCCCTTGTCAACCAACTAATTGAGCAAAATGACAAGGAATTTCAGATTGCAGTAGAGGACAGCAATGTAGGTGCCAAGCGCTTGTATGAAAAAATTGGCTTTGTCAAACAGACCCAGGTGGTTTATCTGAATGAGAAAGGAGCAAGGGATTCCGAAGTGTAGAGAGATTCGGACTGAAATTGAATTGAACTCTTAGTGATGAAACTAACTGTTCTTGAATTTTGGATTTCCTGACTATTATTTTATGATTAAAATCTATGACACCATGTCTCGTGATTTGCGAGAATTTATACCGATTGAGGACGGTAAGGTTAAGATGTATGTCTGTGGGCCAACGGTGTACAACTATATTCACGTGGGGAATGCTCGTTCAACGGTGGCTTTTGATACCATTCGTCGTTATTTTGAATACCGTGGTTATGATGTTGCCTATATTTCCAATTTTACGGATGTGGATGATAAGATTATCAACCGTGCCAAGGAAGAAGGAATCACGCCTCAGGAGGTTGCAGACAAGTACATCGCTGCCTTTCGTGAGGATGTGACGGCCTTGGGCGTCAAACCTGCGACTCGCCATCCGCGTGTGGTGGAGTTTATGACTGACATTATCCGCTTTGTGGAAGACTTGATTGAAAAAGGTTTTGCCTATGAGAGCCAAGGGGATGTTTACTTCCGTGTGGAAAAATCCCACAACTATGCCAAATTGGCTAATAAAACCTTGGAAGATTTGGAGCTGGGTGCTTCAGGTCGTACCGATGAAGAAACAGCTCGTAAGGAAAATCCTGTAGACTTTGCTCTCTGGAAATCTGCCAAATCAGGCGAGATTTCTTGGGACAGTCCTTGGGGACCTGGTCGTCCGGGATGGCATATTGAGTGTTCGGTCATGTCAACAGAGATTTTGGGAGATACCATTGATATCCACGGTGGTGGAGCCGATCTCGAGTTTCCTCATCATACCAATGAAATTGCCCAGTCAGAAGCCAAAACAGGCAAGACCTTTGCTAACTACTGGATGCACAATGGCTTTGTCAATATCGACAATGTCAAGATGTCTAAGTCTTTGGGCAACTTTATAACCGTACACGATGCCCTTAAAACTCTTGATGGCCAAGTGCTTCGTTTCTTCTTTGCGACACAACATTACCGTAAGCCTATCAACTTTACAGAAAAAGCAGTGCGCGATGCAGAGACTAATCTCAAGTATCTAAAGAACACTTACGAACAACCATTTTCTGGGACTGTAGATTCTCAAGAGTTACAGGCTTTTAAAGATAAGTTTGTGGCGGCTATGGATGAAGATTTTAACGCTGCTAACGGTATCACAGTGGTCTTTGAAATGGCCAAATGGATTAACTCTGGCAACTATGATGCAAGTGTCAAGCAAGCTCTTGCGGATATGTTGGAAGTCTTTGGAATTGTCTTTATTGAGGAAGTTTTGGATGCAGAGATTGAAGACTTGATCCAAAAACGCCAAGAAGCGCGTGCCAATCGTGACTTTGCTACAGCGGACCAGATCCGTGACCAATTGGCTGCTCAAGGAATTAAGCTCCTTGATACCAAAGATGGAGTGAGGTGGACACGTGATTGATGTCAATCTCATTAACGGGATTGCGCTAGCTTTTGAAGGAGATGCGGTTTATTCCATGTATATTCGCCGCCACCTCATCCTCAAAGGCATGACCAAACCCAATAAACTCCATCAAGAAGCGACCAAGTATGTTTCAGCCAAGGCTCAAGCTCGCCTGATTGCCCTCATGTTGGAGGAGCAAGTTCTAACGGAAAAAGAAGAAGAAATCTACAAACGTGGTCGCAATACCAATAGCCACACCAAGGCTAAAAATGCTGATGTAGTGACTTACCGTATGTCCACAGGTTTTGAAGCCGTCATGGGCTATCTCCATATGACTGCTAATCTAGAACGTCTTGAGAGCTTGATTTCGTGGTGCATCCAAAAAGTGGAGGGCTAGGACATGATGGCAAAAGAACTACAAGACTGGTTTCCTGAAGCTCAGATTTCAGACCAACCAGTAGAGAAAGAAGGCTATCTCACGCTCCCTTTAGCTTCTCAGCAGTGGATTTTGCTGGAGGAAGCTGGTCTCAGTGAGCGTGAAAAGCAGTTGGTTGCCCTGTTGACCCAGCAGGAGCAAGCTCGTTCGCTCAATCCTTGGTATTCTTATCTGGTTGAGGGGAAGGGACAGGCACCGAAAACTTTTAAAAAGATTCAGTTGGTTTATTGTCATCTTTCCTATTTTCAGCAGGAAAATCTAGCTTCTTGGCTAGATATGATGCGGACTCTTTTTCCCAACTGTCAGACGGTGCTTCAAGTCGGAGCTCAGGATTATGTTTTCGTGCTTCAACAAGATAGATATACCTCTGTACGAGCTATTTTAAGTGATACGATTGAAGCGGTTGAGTATGACTTTGGACTGCGTCTCTCTATCATGTTAGGTCAGGTTTGGTCTCAGACAGGACATCAAGCCCTATCAGACTTAATCAAAGCGGAGCGCGATTTGTTTAAGACTTGGTGGCGTCAAGGTCACCAAGGTGTTCATACTTTTTCTCAGCTCTATCTTTGGAGTATGGGAGAAAGACTCGTTGACCTGAGAGTCATTAAAGAATGTCTGCACCAGATGATTTTGGATCAAGATCAGATTCAGGAAATCATTCTTTCTCTTTGGGAAAATAGTGCTGTCTTAACTAAAACAGCCCAGCAACTCTATCTGCACCGTAATTCTCTTCAATACAAGATTGATAAATGGGAAGAATTGACAGGGCTTCAGTTGAAGGAATTGACTGACCTGACCTTGTGTTATCAGTTGATTTTACCAGATATTTTATAAAGTTTTGTGCAAGTTGCACAGAACTTTTTTATTTTTTTGGTCACCTTGCCATAGAAAAGTAAAGCGTTTTCATCTATAATAAAACTATCAAAAGACAAAAGGAGTTCACCTCATGGTAGAATTGAATCTTAAAAACATTTACAAAAAATATCCAAACAGCGAACACTATTCAGTTGAAGACTTCAACTTGGACATTAAAGACAAAGAATTTATCGTTTTCGTAGGTCCTTCAGGATGTGGTAAATCAACAACTCTTCGTATGATCGCAGGTCTTGAAGATATTACAGAAGGAACTGCATCTATCGATGGCGTGGTTGTCAACGACGTAGCTCCAAAAGACCGTGACATCGCCATGGTATTCCAAAACTACGCTCTTTACCCACACATGACTGTTTATGACAACATGGCTTTCGGTTTGAAATTGCGTAAATACAGCAAAGAAGACATCGACAAACGTGTGCAAGAAGCAGCTGAAATCCTTGGCTTGAAAGAATTCTTGGAACGTAAGCCAGCTGACCTTTCAGGTGGTCAACGTCAACGTGTTGCCATGGGTCGTGCGATCGTCCGTGACGCAAAAGTATTCTTGATGGACGAGCCTTTGTCAAACTTGGATGCCAAACTTCGTGTATCAATGCGTGCTGAAATCGCTAAAATCCACCGTCGTATCGGAGCTACAACTATCTACGTAACTCATGACCAAACAGAAGCGATGACACTTGCAGACCGTATTGTTATCATGTCAGCAACTAAGAACCCTGCTGGTACAGGTACTATCGGACGTGTAGAACAAATCGGTACTCCTCAAGAAGTTTACAAAAACCCAGTTAATAAATTCGTAGCAGGCTTCATCGGAAGCCCAGCTATGAACTTCATCAATGTGAAATTGGTTGGTAGCGAAATTGTTTCTGATGGTTTCCGTTTGAAAGTTCCAGAAGGAGCATTGAAAGTTCTTCGTGAAAAAGGCTACGAAGGTAAAGAATTGATCTTCGGTATTCGTCCAGAAGACGTGAATGCAGAACCTGCTTTCCTTGAAACATTCCCAGAATCAGTTGTGAAAGCAACTATCTCTGTATCAGAATTGCTTGGTTCAGAATCTCACCTTTACTGCCAAGTTGGAAAAGATGAATTTGTTGCCAAAGTAGATGCTCGTGACTACTTGCAAACAGGTGCAACAGTTGAACTTGGATTTGACTTGAACAAAGCACACTTCTTCGATGTAGAAACTGAAAGAACAGTTTACTAAGATAAATGAAATGTCAAAACACTGCTAGAGAAATCTGGCAGTGTTTTTTGTGATGTGAATTGATTTAGTGGGAATTTTCTAGTTTTCATATTCTTAAAAAAGTGATAAAATGGTAGGAAGAATTGGAGAGTAGAGATGCCGAAAGAAGTGAATTTAACAGGCGAAGAAGTTGTCGCTTTAACCAAAGAATATTTAACGGAAGAGGATGTCCATTTTGTCCATAAGGCCTTGATCTATGCGGTGGAATGCCATAGTGGTCAATATCGCAAATCAGGTGAGCCTTATATCATTCACCCTATCCAAGTAGCAGGCATTTTAGCCAAGCTCAAGCTGGATGCTGTAACGGTAGCTTGTGGTTTCTTGCATGATGTGGTGGAAGATACAGATGCGACCTTGGATGATTTGGAAAGAGAGTTTGGTCCTGATGTGCGCGTAATCGTTGATGGGGTTACCAAGCTCGGTAAGGTTAAATACAAGTCTCACGAAGAGCAGTTGGCAGAAAATCATCGCAAGATGCTCATGGCTATGTCTGAGGACATCCGTGTTATCTTGGTCAAACTGTCTGACCGCTTGCACAATATGCGGACCCTGAAGCACCTTCGAAAAGACAAGCAGGAGCGCATTTCCAAAGAAACCATGGAAATCTATGCTCCACTTGCCCACCGTTTGGGGATTTCCAGTGTCAAATGGGAGTTGGAAGACCTATCTTTCCGTTATCTCAACCCAACGGAGTTTTACAAGATTACCCATATGATGAAGGAAAAGCGCAGAGAGCGTGAAGCCTTGGTGGATGAGGTGGTCACAAAATTAGAGGAATATACGACAGATCGTCACTTGAAAGGGAAGATTTACGGTCGTCCCAAGCATATTTACTCGATTTTCCGTAAAATGCAGGATAAGAGAAAACGTTTTGAGGAAATCTATGATCTGATTGCCATTCGCTGCATTTTGGATACCCAAAGTGATGTTTATGCCATGCTTGGTTATGTACATGAGCTTTGGAAACCAATGCCAGGTCGTTTCAAAGACTATATCGCTAACCGCAAGGCCAATGGTTATCAGTCTATCCATACGACTGTTTATGGACCAAAAGGGCCAATCGAATTCCAGATTCGGACCAAGGAAATGCATGAGGTCGCTGAGTACGGGGTTGCAGCTCAATGGGCTTATAAGAAGGGCATCAAGGGGCAGATTAACAGCAAGGAATCAGCTATCGGGATGAACTGGATCAAGGAGATGATGGAGCTCCAAGACCAGGCTGATGATGCCAAGGAATTTGTAGATTCTGTTAAGGAAAACTATCTGCCTGAGGAGATTTACGTCTTTACCCCAGATGGAGCTGTCCGCTCTCTTCCAAAAGATTCAGGTCCGATTGACTTTGCCTATGAAATCCATACAAAAGTTGGGGAAAAAGCAACTGGTGCCAAGGTCAATGGTCGTATGGTTCCACTGACAACCAAGCTCAAGACAGGGGATCAGGTTGAAATTGTCACCAACCCTAACTCCTTTGGGCCGAGCCGTGACTGGCTCAACATGGTCAAGACCAGCAAGGCGCGTAACAAGATTCGTCAGTTTTTTAAAAACCAAGATAAAGAATTGTCTGTCAACAAGGGTCGTGAAATGCTGATGGCTCAGTTCCAAGAAAACGGCTATGTAGCTAATAAATTCATGGACAAGCGTCACATGGACCAAGTTTTGCAAAAGACTAGCTACAAGACAGAAGAATCCCTTTTTGCGGCCATTGGTTTTGGAGAAATCGGTGCTATTACCGTCTTTAACCGTCTGACTGAAAAGGAACGCCGTGAGGAAGAACGTGCCAAGGCCAAGGCTGAAGCAGAAGAACTTGTCAAAGGTGGCGAGATCAAGGTTGAAAATAAAGAAACCCTCAAGGTAAAGCATGAGGGTGGTGTGGTCATTGAAGGTGCATCAGGCCTCTTAGTGCGGATTGCTAAGTGTTGTAATCCTGTTCCTGGTGACGATATTGTTGGTTATATTACCAAGGGTCGTGGTGTAGCTATTCATCGTGTGGATTGTATGAACCTGCGTGCCCAAGAAAACTACGAGCAACGTCTC
>NZ_QUOS01000007.1:0-56925 GCF_003390135.1 Streptococcus sp. NM | reverse complement strand
CGATGAGTTCAATGCGTGGCAAAATAGCCTAGACAAAAAGGAGCGTGAACAAGCTATTAAAGACTATACTCGCCTTATTCAACTAGGACGATCCTTTTCAATTTTTGTTATTATTTCCCAGCAAGATGCCCATAAAGCAAGCTTGGGGTTATCACGTGATTCTATAGGTACAGTAATTGCACTAGGCAAATTATCTAAAGAAACGGTCTCAATGCTCTTTTCTGATGAAAAAGATGACATTGTGCGAAACAATCCAAGAGGTGTCGGCTACATGAAGATAGATGGGCAAGATAGTCGTCATATACTTGTACCAAGTCACAATATACCTCCTTTAGAAAAACTGCTTCGGGAGGCTGTTCAACGTTCAGACTGCTATTTTCTTGATGAAGAGGCTGTTGACCCTGATTCACTTTAGAGAATCAGATGGTCTTACAGCCTCGCCAGCTTTAGCTGGCTATTATACGGGGGACATGTAAAGACCCCCGTTCCATTTGACCTTGTTCTAAAGCTTTGTAAATTCCACTTTAGGGTAAAATGCTCAATCCCCTTAAAATGCTGTTATATCAACGTTATTCTATAACTTTTTATTTAGGGTGGTTACTTCCTGAAACTGTGAGAGAATAAAAGCGTAGAAATTTCTCTACATTACAATAAATAGTTAACTAAAGCAATATTTTCCGCCCAGTTAACTTTCACTCTTTAGGCGGATAGAAAGAAAATAAAATGATTTGTAAAAATGAAATTGAAAAGTATCTTCAAAAAGATAACAACCATAACCCAGTCATTATGACCAGTGTCGATGAAGCTACATTTGTCATCCAACCGACAGAAGATACTGTAGGAGAATATCCTGATAATTGGCATCAAATTGCTTTATCGCTGTCTGAAACAGTAGCAGAAAAGCTATCCCTCCCAGTTCTCTTTGGAAATTATATTCCACTAAAAACCCCACCAGCAGGTTATACAGAGGGATTTACCTTTCAGAATCTCCCCTATTACTTTGCGATTGCTTGGCATCAGACTAACTTCACTATGGGAATTATCCTAAAAATTTCTGCATCAGCTTTGTCTCACTATAAAGCCTCCTATCAAGACTATTACAGTGAAGCAATTGACGTTCACAATATAGCACAACTGCTGTACGCTGACTATTATGATTTGCGCCTTTCTCGTATTGACCTTGCTGTTGATTACTTTAATTATCCAATGGCTGTCAATGACCTTTACCAAGGATTAAAAATCAAAAAATATATTATCACCAATCATAAAGGACGTAAAAACGTTTCTAAGATTAGCGCTCAAGAAGTGAATGGTCAAGCTCAAACTATGTATATTGGTAGCAGGAAAAAGAATGTAAGTGCTCTATTGCGTATCTATAACAAGTATCAGGAACAATTAGACAATCAAGGTCGCTATATGCACTTAACTAAGTATTGCAATTCTTGGGTACGCATGGAGGCTTCCTACAAAGGTACTTATAGCAATCAAATTCTAACCTTATTGCTTGCTATTGATAGCTCTCAAGATTTGAGCAAGCTCATTGTCAACAAAATGATTGATAAATATTGTTTCCATGATGCAGAGACTGGTCAACTGTTGCCATTCACTAGTGATTTACTTAAAGGTTTTGGTATCTTCCCAGAGCTTGAATCCTTAAACTCCCGAAATAATGATTTATTAGCAACCATTTCTTATTTGTTAAAAGGTAGCGGATTTTATCCACTTCTAAAGAAAATTGAGGAAATTTGGGGTACGCAAGCCCGTAATTATTTCATCATCAGGTTAGTTCAAGAATACGAATTCAACTACATCCCAAATCCAGATGTTGGGATATGGTTAAACAAATTCGGTGGTGAACTGTCAAAACTAAATTTTAAAGATTTTCTGGAAGATGCCTTTCAAATCTTTTACCAAAAAAACAACATCACTCCTAAAGATTCCGCCAAGAAGCCTAAAAGTGATGTTGCGGATTAGCAAGAGATAAGCAGTAGCTTACCCCTACTGCTATTATCTCATATTTCAATTATATTTACCAAAGAAAGAGAGAGTAGTATGTCTAGCAATAATTTTGATTTAAAGCAAATCGAACTCATGCTTCACACTATCATTGAAATGCTAAAGAATTTGAACAGCGAAAAAAGAAGTTCATGCATCTACACACAAAAAGAGATTTTAGATCTGCTCAGTATTTCCCCTAACACATTAAAGTCATGGGAAAATAGAGGTCTTAAACGTTTAGAACCACCTATTGAGGGTAATAGAACCGTTTACTATCATATTGATACTATTTTAGAGTTTTTAAGCCACAACTAGAAGTGAAATGTGCTAGAATAGAAGTATCAAAAAAGAAAGAAAGTGAGATACTATCTATTTTAGCTTTTTTCAATTCTTCGATTGATTGAGGAGAGCAACTATGAATATAGAAAAAATCATCCATAAAGGCAAAACCGTCCTCAAGAAAGTAAAGGACAATGGCGAGATTAGTTATTCAGTAAAGAGCGTCTATCTAGGCTTAGATATAAAGACTGGAAAACCTGTAAAAACAACTGTAACAGCTAAAACCCTACGATCCTTAGATCGTAAAATTATTCAAGCTAAAATTGATTGGGAAGAAAATGGTTCAACAAGGAAAGAAACTTTTAGCATTGCTACCTTGTCAGATCTAGCTGAAATGTGGTTCTCCAACTACGAAACTTGGGTCAGCTCAGATAACACTCTAAACCGAGTGAGGAACTATCTAGACACCTATATCCTCCCCAAATTCGGACACTATCAACCAGATAAAATCACTTCTTCCGATATACAAAAATGGATTAACGAGCTTGCCCAAAAATCTAAAGAATCTGTCAATGCTGGTAATAAACGAGCTAAAAAAGGAAGCGCAAAAGATTTCGGAGCAATCGCTCATAAATTAAGAGAGATTTTTAATTTTGGAATAACACATTTTGAACTCAAATATAATCCTGTTCAATCTATCAAGATTCCGCCAAAACCAAAAAGCAATCAAAAACGCATTATGGTTCTTCATGATGAAGATTTAACTATCTGGCTAAATTTCGTCGATACTTTACCTAATACTAGGGCTAATCGGCGATTTAAAGTTATCTGCGACAGTCTACTTGCTTCAGGAATGAGAATCAATGAGCTATTAGCTTTGACTATATATGACCTTGATTTTGAAAGTTCTGAAATATTAGTCACTAAAACTCTTGTATGGAAAAATGCAAACCCTAAGTTAGGATTAAAAGGAAAGGTTGTTTGTAAAAATACTCCTAAATCTGATTCGGGCAATAGAAAAATAGCTGTTCCGTACCAAATTATTGAGCAACTTCAAAACTTCCATGATGAAATGAATCTTTATTTCAAGAAGAACGGTCTTTCAAAAAGCAAGTTGATTTTCCCAACAATTTACGGAAACTATATGTGCGATAGGAATGAACGTGCTACACTCAAAAGACGATTACAGGAAGTTGATCTACCTGACTATGGTTTTCACTTATTCCGTCATACACACGCTTCAATGATGTTAAATGCTGGTATGAATTGGAAAGAGTTACAGGTTCGCATGGGACATAAGTCTATCAAAACTACTATGGACATATATGCCGAGCTTGCCCCTAAAAATCAAACACAAGCGGTAGATATTTATCTAAATAAAATTGCGGAGCTAACCTCATAAAATTCATGGCAACCTTTTTGGCAACCTCTGACAGTTTTATCCAAATCAATAGCTTATAAACATTGATTTAATAGGGTTTATCACAACTAAAATAGATTTTAAGTATTCCTTACAGAAGTTAAGTAAACATTCAATATGAATCAATACAGAAGAAAAACGCTTGATCAGCGTTTTTTCTTTTTGTTAATTTCAGTACATTGCAATAAAAATCATTCGAATGACTACATTTTTTGTGAAATAAAATTGAACTGCACCCCAAAAGTTAGATTTTTTCTGTCTAACTTTTTGGGGTCAGTACATATTGTCTAGAGCATTTTTGGATTTTATAATCTATTCAATCTTTGGTTTCCAATCATCAATTTTCAACGAATCACCATATAAATCATAAGCAATTAAGATTAATGTAATTTTTGAAGCAATATCTCTATCTTCATAATTCATTTTATCTTATTATTAAATCTTCTATTTTTATCAAGATTGATATTTCAATTTCAACATGGTTCATATTGATTTTTAAATCTCTTTTTGTTTATTATCAAAAACTTTTTTTGAATCAATGATTTTTTGGTAAAAATCATATTCAATCTCTGTAAAGTGACAAAATACTTCAGCACACTCAATTAAAATAGGATTTAGTTTTTCTCTTGGGGGCAATCCAACTGAAAATTTAATTTTGTCTCCTTTTTCAAAACATTCGGTCCAAAAGGCTTCATGAAATGCGACTTCAGACAAATGAACATAACCAGATGATTTATTGTAAATTTCTTTAATCTCAGGATAATACTCCGATATCCTTTCCTTAAGATTTGCATCAGTCATCTTTCTGTTTTGATTATCTTTCAAATTTCTAATAGCTTTACCACTTAAAGTCTCTTTAATAAATAATCTTCTGTCTTCTGATATAAAAGCCGCGAAAACTCTCATAAGGTTATCAAGTTGTGTTCGTACTAAAATTCCTGAACAAGTCAGATTTCTCGTTCTTAATAAGTCTATTATTCCATCAATAAATTGAATTCGTCTGTTAAGTGCTGAAAGAAAAAATATATCATTTTCAGTAAGATTTTCACCAACAATACCTTCAGCTATTCTCTTTGATTCTTCACGATATTCTCTTAATTTATTGAAATATGTCTCTATTTCATTGAAATACTCATCATTTGTCATTAGATTTCCTCCTAATCTATCTTTCTAATATGGATTCAATCATTGGTTCAATTCCATTTTCAATCAAGTAATCTATCTTATGCTGAGCAGAAAAGCGCCCAACTTCATAGGCTATATAGCGTAAAATCTGAGCAGCCACTTCATTAACGTTGAAGGAAAATTGTCCCTTTAAAACTCTATAAGAAAGGGAAGCGAAAGGATCTGCATCTTCAAATCGTTTCAAATATTGCTCGTAGTTAGAATGAATCGTCTGAATGATATAAATCGCGTGTGTATCATCTAACTTCATAAAAATCATTAAGCTTTCAATAAAAACATTACTTTTTTTAATACATGCTTGGCATAACTCTCTTGCTGGCATTTCATAAATATAGTTTTCTATATCGCCATCAAAAATACCACGGCCAATTTTTTCCCAAATTGTTTTCTTAAAAGTTTCGTCGCTTCTAACTCTCAACCATGCATTTAATGCACTCAACATTTCAGTAGCATCTTGATACCTATAATCAGGTTCTAAATTCGTAGCTTTTTCACTAACAGAACGAAGTGAATGAGAAAAAATATTAGGATTCTTAGTCATAACAAAATTAATAATACGTCCTAGTGAATACACATCGCTTCGTTTATCAGCATCTTTTAAAAGCGTTAATTGCTCTGGTGCGCAATAAAAGAGTTGACCAAAGGAAGTTGTATCCATTGTTTGATGAGATGTCAAAGTGTTTAGGTTTTTTCCTAAACCAAAATCAGCAATCTTAATTATCCCATTCACGAAAAAAACATTGGTCGGACTTAAGTCTCTATGAAGAACATCTCTTTGGTGGACGAGAGCCATAGTATAAAGTATTTGACGCAATATATTGAGCTTAGAATCCTCTGTAAGCTCACTTTCTTCAATGTAATTTGCCAATGTATAATCAGCTTTTTCCATTGTGTATGAACAATTACTACTATCGAAATCAAATACTTGAATAATACTTCCAATATCTGAACAAGATTTAGTTATTTCATACTCTCTTTTTAACCTACTTCTCAACGATTGTCGTTTAACAGATTCCTCATTTAGTTTTTTTAACACTAATCCTGTAGATTTTTGGAAATAAATATCAGCAAAGCCTCCCTTTCCAATCTCAACTAAATCTAAATCAATTTCTACTAAATAAAATTCATTTCCTCTTCTTGAGAGTTTTAAAGAATAAACAGAACAAATTTTATCTAATTCATTTATTATTTTCTGCTGATGCTCTAAAGCATCCACTTCACTTATCTGACGCTCTGTTAAAAGATATTGTTTGCTGAGTATAAGGTTGAAAAATGAATTGATAATACCTCTAGATGAAAAGTCCAATAGCTTATCATTCACATATATCCATCTTGTAGGAAAACCCTGACCATAACTATCTTGAGTATGGAAATGGGTATTGAAAAAAGAAACTAGCTGAGGTCCTGATTTATAAGTAAACATCCCCATCTCATCTCCACAGAATATCTTTGCTAGTCTTTTGTAAAAATCTGGATTGATCAATAACTCGTCCTCCTTATAGATGGTAATTCTTTAATTTAATAAATGTAGGCAGTGACATACAATCTAATTTCTCAATTAAACAGAGGGTGTCGTCAAGAATAGAAAAAATATAAAATCTATCTTGAAATATAGTTACAAAATAAGTCTCAAATTCCTTTGCTTTTAAACTTCTGTATTCAAATAGTGAGTGAAAATCATAATTTAACGCGCTTACAATAATATCATCCGAATTATCTGTCTCGAGTATATCAATCAGCTCAAACGAATATGGAAAAAACAATAAAAGGTTTTTCTGTTTTTCCAGCATTTTCAACACTTTTATGATATCTCTTTTAATACCATACTTTCTAATATTTAAAAAGTTTTCCCCTAATCGAGTGAACTCTGATATATCTCTTGTTCGGAATGCAACATGAATCTGAGTAGCTTTTACTTCACCGAATTTCTTTTTACTTTCATGAATACCAATTATACCACCACCATAATTGCTAATACCCATAGAAAACAAATGACTAGCTTGTAATCTAGTGCTAGATGATAATAGTTTAAAGTCTATTTCATAACTTTTCGAGATTGCATCACATTGACCATTATTTTCATTTAACGGTTTAGAGAAAGGAGATTGCCCTTTATCTTTAAAATGAGATGACTTATTAAGTAGCTCTAGTAAGTAGTTCTCATAATTACAATCGGGCTCTCCATCAACAAAATTTTTAATAATAGTAGCTGGTGGTAACAATTTGAATTTTATACGTGGGTCAATATTAGGATTTAAATTTTTTTCCATAAAAACTCCTCCAGTTTATTATAACATTGACATCTTAAAGTTTTTACACTTACAACAAATAATTTCTTTGTTCACTAGCTTATACTACCACCTACTCTTTAGTAACAACTATGGATACCTTCTGTATTAGAGTATTTTGTACTATTATGATATAATTAGTTTAAAGATAAGTGAGGTAGAAATGATAGTGTCGCTACGCAACTTCATAGTATGAGATGACGGGACAGGTACACCGTCCACTACTCTTGAGTGCTTAGATTTTTCTAAGTGCTTTTTTTGAATTTTCTCGGCGTTCGCTCTTGGTTCAAGTCCATTCTCCATACTATTTGGTAAGGAATTAGGTCATTCTACACTAGCTATGACTATGGACACTTACAGTCATCTCTCCAAAGAAAAAGCAAAAACAGCCGTCTCATTTTATGAGAAAGCTGTGAGTTCGTTATAAGTGATGACAAAAATGATGACAAACTCAGAAATCAAGCTTTTAAGACAAAGCAAAAAGCCCACTGTTGTAGGCTTTCTGTAAAATATATCTTAAAATTAAAGCATTTTGTTGTAGAATTCAACGACAAGTGCTTCGTTGATTTCTGGGTTGATTTCGTCGCGTTCTGGCAAGCGAGTCAATGAACCTTCCAATTTTTCAGCGTCGAATGATACGAATGCTGGACGTCCAAGAGTAGCTTCTACTGCTTCAAGGATAGCTGGAACTTTCAATGATTTTTCACGAACTGAGATCACTTGACCTGGAGTTACGCGGTATGATGGGATATCAACGCGTTTTCCGTCAACAAGGATGTGACCATGGTTTACGAATTGACGAGCTTGACGACGAGTAGTCGCAAGACCAAGACGGTAAACAACGTTATCCAAACGACGTTCCAAAAGAAGCATGAAGTTGAAACCTAGGATTCCGCCTTTGATTTTTGTAGCTTGTACGAACAAGTTACGGAATTGTTTTTCACCTACACCGTAAGTGAAACGAAGTTTTTGTTTTTCAGCCAATTGCAAACCGTATTCTGACAATTTAGAACGGTTGTTTGGTCCGTGTTGTCCTGGTACGTAGTTACGACGTGCCAATTCTTTACCTGTACCTGTAAGTGAAAGGCCAAGGCGACGAGCTTGTTTCCAAGATGGTCCTGTATAACGTGACATGTGAATGTCCTCCTGATATAAATAATATTTCGGTGGAAATAGTCACTTAGAAAGCCCTGATTCGTGCAGATGCCCTTCGCCTAAACAGCCAAGGTTACTTATCATAAGACACCTGTTGACGAGCTTCATGCTTTCCTGCTGATATTTCACACAAAATCCATTTTACCATGAATGGCTAGATTTGTAAAGGGGTTTTAAGCTTTATTTTCATTGCCAGAGAGGTTAAGAAGGAGGGTAAAGGTACTTCCTAGGCCGTACTGGCTGCTGACTGTGATTTCCCCACCCAATTGATGGGCCAATTCACGCGCAATCGCAAGACCAAGACCATGACCACCTGTCTTCATGTTACGCGAAGTTTCTACACGATAAAGGCGTTTGAAAATATTCTCCAAATCCTCTGGAGCAATGCCCTGTCCCTCATCAGTCACACTGATTGAAAGCTGGTTCTTCTCCATCTTAGCCACCACTTCCAGCTTAGTTCCTGGAGCTGAGTATTTAAAAGCGTTATTGATCAGATTCACCAAGATACGAGAAAGTTTGGCATAATCTCCCTCAATCCGGGCAGACTCTGGAATTACCTGCAAATGGACATCTCGCTCCTCCTGCTCAATCAAGAACTGAAATTCACTCATGCACTCAATCAAGAGCTGGTCCAGAAAAATGCTGTCTTTGCTGGTCGTTTCCACCTGATTTCTAGCTGTGTTTAGGGTCAAAAAATTCAACTCCTCAACTAGTTTATTGAGTCTTTCCGTCTGACGCCCAATGGTTGCTAGATAATGGTCCTGTTCTCCTTCCTTGATAACCCCATCCAAAATCCCTTCTACCGTCGCTTGGATTGAAGTGATGGGGGTCTTGATATCATGCGAAAGCTGGGCAATCATCAAGCCCTTTTCACGTTCGCTTTCTTCCAAGGAATCAAAGGTGGCCTGCAAATCATGGGACATTTCATTGAAAGCTTGGCCTAATTGTTGAAATTCTACAGGGCCTTGAACCTCCAGATTTGAAGGAAAATCCTTGTCCGCTACCCGCTTGGCATGTTCCTTGAGTTTGCCCAATGAAGTAAAGACCGGCGATAAGAGAAAGAGACTAATCCCAGCACCGACAAGGCTGGCAACGATGGTCATTCCAAGCAGAAAGTAAATCTCGCTTTTCTCAATCAGCATTTTTTGAACAGCCCAAAAAACCACGATAATCGTTAGGAGTGTTGAAATGACATACCCCACTAAAATATAACTTTTTAATTTCATTGACTACCTCGTGCTTTCTCAATTTTGTAGCCCAAACCCCAGACAGTTTTTATAGCAGGCGTTTCTGCGCTGGCATGTTTAGCCAACTCCTGTCGAAGAGCATGAATATGAACATTCAAGGTATTAGTATCATCCACATAGTCTTCCTGCCAGACCTTTTCATAGAGGTCTGTCTTAGAAAAAACTCTCTCTGGATTGCTGGCTAAAAGCCATAGAAGTTCGAAGGATTTGACTGTCAAATCAAGCGCCACATCTCCGACTTGGACCTCATGACTACCGTGATTCATCCGTAAATCCCCGAGACTGACGACTTCTGTCTCACCTCCACGATGAAGGCGCCGCAAAATATTGTGGACACGCAAAACCAGCTCACGTGGACTAAAGGGCTTGGCAATAAAGTCATCTGCCCCTAAGCTCAGGCCATAAATCTTGTCCTGCTCGCTAGTCTTAGCCGTGATAAAGAGAAAAGGCTGATCTGGAGATTGATACTGAACCTCACTAATCAAGTCATAACCATCCATCCGAGGCATCATGATATCTGTAATAATCAAATCAATTGGTTTTCGCTTGAAGATTTCCAAGGCCTCCACTCCATCATGGGCCACCAAAACCTGATATCCTGCCTGAACCAGATAGCGTTGATGAATATCTGTGATTTCTACCTCGTCATCAACGAGTAAAATTGTCTTTCCCATCTGTCTCTCCTTTGAAAAAAACAGTGCTATACCACAATAGTATAACACTATTTTTATCTCTTTACGAACATTCTAAACGATATCTGGATTTTTCAAATCCTAGATAGAAAGTCTGTAACTAGACTAGTCATTTTCCTCTTTTTTAGCTTTCAAACCGAGGCCACCTAGAAGTCCGGCCAAGGCTAATCCAAAGAATCCAAGAGTAGCCATTGATGTTTGGGCTTCACCAGTATATGGAAGCATGCCTTTTTGGTCTTTCATTTGATCAGCCATCATTGGACTTGATACCTTGTTAGTAGATGCCATCTTGCCTTCATCAGGCATTTTACTTGAGGTTACCATAGGCTGGCTAGCATTCATGGTTTTGTCCTGCTCTTTGTTAGACATCATCTTATCTTGGCTAACAGCTGGCATTTTAGATTTCATATCATTGAGGGACTTATACCCATTCAAGTTCACTGTCAATTCTTTAGACGCTACCAGATTGCTCAAATCGGCCTTGCCATCTTTCGCACCGTATACCTTGATGGTAGCTTTATAGCTTTGCGTACCGTTTTGTTTCAAAAGGTCTAGAAGCTCTTTGTCAGATTTACCTTGAGTACCGGCCAAGTCTACTTCGTAGAAGTAGAGACCTTTGCCCAATTTTTCTACTGGTGGAAGAGCAGGATTTTTGGCTGAACCATTGTCTGACCATGGAGCCTTGTCGGATGCTTTCAAGATAAGGCGAGTCAACATACCGTCACCTGCGAAGAATTCATATGGAATAACTTGGTTAACACCGGCTGTGAATGGACCAGGGAAGTTAGCTTTATCCAAGTAAGTAGCTGGAACATCTACTGTGTCTTTGGTATTGTCAGCCACGCCTTTTTGGACTTCAGCTGGGGTAGTCAAGCCATTCAAGTTGACATCCAATTCTTTAGTCGCTACGAGATTGCTCAAGTCTGCTTTGCCATCTTTAGCACCGTACACCTTGATAGTAGCTTTATAACTTTGAGTACCATTTTGTTTCAAGAGGTCAAGAAGCTCTTTGTCTGATTTGCCTTGAGTGCCGGCCAAGTCTACTTCGTAGAAGTAGAGACCTTTCCCCAATTTTTCTACTGGTGGAAGAGCTGGATTTTTAGCTGAACCATTGTCTGACCATGGGGCTTTGTCAGAGGCTTTCAAGATCAGACGAGTCAACATACCGTCTCCGGCGAAGAATTCATACGGAATAACTTGGTTGACACCAGCTGTGAATGGACCAGGGAAGTTAGCTTTGTCCAAGTAAGTAGCTGGGACGTCTACTGTATCTTTGGTGTTGTCGGCTACGCCTTTTTGCACTTCAGCTGGAGTAGTTAAGCCGTTCAAATTAACATCCAAATCCTTAGACGCTACTAGATTGCTCAAATCGGCCTTGCCATCTTTCGCACCGTACACTTTGATGGTAGCTTTATAGCTTTGAGTGCCGTTTTGTTTCAAGAGATCAAGAAGATCTTTATCAGATTTTCCTTGAGTGCCAGCCAAATCTACTTCATAGAAGTAAAGGCCTTTACCTAATTTCTCTACTGGTGGAAGAGCAGGATTTTTGGCTGAACCATTGTCTGACCATGGGGCTTTGTCTGATGCTTTCAAGATAAGGCGAGTCAACATACCGTCACCAGCAAAGAATTCGTATGGAATGACTTGGTTGACACCGGCTGTAAATGGACCAGGGAAGTTGGCTTTATCAAGGTAGCTAGCCGGAACATCCACTGTGTCTTTAGTATTGTCGGCTACGCCTTTTTGGACTTCAGCTGGGGTAGTCAAGCCGTTCAAGTTGACATCCAAATCCTTAGTCGCTACGAGATTTGTCAAATCAGCCTTGCCATCTTTAGCGCCGTACACCTTGATAGTCGCCTTGTAGCTTTGAGTGCCGTTTTGTTTCAAGAGGTCTAGAAGCTCTTTATCTGATTTTCCTTGAGTACCTGCCAAGTCCACTTCATAGAAGTAGAGACCTTTGCCCAATTTCTCTACTGGTGGAAGGGCTGGATTTTTATCTGAACCATTGTCTGACCATGGAGCCTTGTCGGAGGCTTTCAAGATAAGGCGAGTTAACATACCATCTCCGGCGAAGAATTCATATGGGATGACTTGATTGACACCGGCTGTGAATGGACCAGGGAAGTTAGCTTTATCCAAGTAAGATGCCGGAACATCCACTGTATCTTTAGTGTTGTCAGCCACGCCTTTTTGGACTTCAGCTGGAGTGGTTGCTGGTTGAGTTTCACTTGCTTCACGGTCTTGTCCAGCAACTGTAGCTGCAGGACTTTCCACAGGTTTAACCGCATCTTCTGTTTGTTTCTTAGATTCTGGTTTTGCTTGCGCTTCTTCTTTTGGTGCTACTACTGGCTCTTTAGCACCTGCATCTGCTTTTTCTGGAGAGCTTGCAGTATCCAAGCTTGCTTTAGGTGTTGAATCTGCCTGTTCTGAAGGAAGAGCTGTATCGACTGCTTCTTTGAGAACTCCTACTGGTAAGTCGCTCTTTTCACTCACCGCAGTCGCATCTGGCGCTACTTGAGCAGGGCTTGGATTGACCACATCGGCACGTACAGAACTTGGTTGACCAACTAGGACAAAAAAGCCACTAGCCACAACAACTGAGGCAACACCGACACTAAGACGGCGAATAGACCAACGAGTATATCTTTGATTTGGATTGAATTTCATAGGATTCTCCTTAGAGTTTTTCTTTATTTGATGACTCTAGTATAATCTCCTAAAATTAAAAAGGATTAAGAAAAAGTTAAAATTTTTCTTAAATCCCTCTTATAAAATACTTATATTAATTTTTTACGAATTTAATTCTGCCAAATCATCTAGATACTGGTTGTTAATGACCGCCAAGATATAGGCATCCGCCTTCAAGAGATCATTGGGACCAAATTGGACGTCCAGCGGTGAATTTTCTTGTTCACGAAATCCTAGGACATTGAGGTTATATTTGCCACGTAAATCCAGCTGGCTCAAGCTTTGACCTGCCCAGACACTCGGAATCTTCATCTCCACGATAGACACATTTTTATCCAGCTGAAAGACATCAACATTGTTATGAAAGAGAATGGTCTGCGCTAGAGACTGCCCCATTTCATACTCAGGTGAAATCACCGAGTCAGCACCGATTTTTTCTAGCACCTTCTTGGCTGTCTGGCTTTTGACCTTGGCAATAACCCTTGGTACCCCTAGACTCTTACAATGCATAACTGCAAGCACACTCGACTCTAGATTTTCCCCTGTTGCCACTACAACCGTATCACAGGTATCAATTCCTGCAGTTCTGAGGAGTTCCTCATCTGTAATATCGCCCACAACTCCACGCGCCAAAACTGGCTCAAATTGATTGATACGCTCAGCGTGGTCGTCAATGGCAATAATATTCATATCTTGCTTGGCTAGGGCCGTCAGGACACTACTCCCGAAAATCCCCAAACCTAAAATTCCAATCGTACGATCTGACATAGTTCTTCCTTTCTTATCCAATACTAATATCTGCTTTCATATACTGAATCAAATCTTTCTTATCAGGCTGGTAATCCGCTAGACTGACCAGCAAGGTCAAGGGACCGATACGGCCAATAAACATGAGTACCATGACAATGCTGAGAGCTAACTTGCCCAGTTCTGGTGTCAGATTTGCCGTTACCCCAACTGTCGCAAGGGCCGAAATGGTCTCAAACATGAGGTAGATAAAGCGCGGTGTTCCTTCTGCTGTAATTCCCAGCAACACCAAACCCAACAAGAAGGTCATCAAAAAGATAATGAAGACACTAAAGGATTTTTGGACTGTTCGAGCCTCAATGGTTCTCTGCGCAACATTGGCATGAGGTAGGCCCAGCAATTCACTACGCGCAAAAACCAACAAGACAAAGAAAGTCGTAATCTTGAGCCCCCCAGCCGTTCCTCCAGGCGCTCCACCCAGAAACATCTGTAGGATATAGATAAACAAGGTCACAGGCCGAGCTTGAGTATAGTCAATAGAAGCAAAACCGGCCGTTCTCATGCTGACGGTTTGGAAAAAGCTAACCAGCACTTTCTCTGGAACGCTGAGATTGCCAATGGTTCCTGGATTGTGCCACTCCGTAAAGAGTGTAGATACTGTCCCAAACAGCAAAATCCCTGCAGTCAAGAAGAGAACCAACTTGGTGTGGAAACGCAGACGGCGTTTTTTCTTCTTATCAAACTGGGTTGCTAAGTCAAACCAGACCATAAAGCCGAGACCACCCGTGATAATCAAACCAGCAATGACCAGATTGATCAAGGGATCCGTCTGAAAAGCCACTAAACTGCTACTGCCGAAATTATCAAAACCAGCATTACAAAAGGCTGAAATGGCTAAAAAGATGGAGGTAAAAATGCCCCTTCCCCAGCCGAACTCAGGAATAAAACGGAAACTTAGTAGAAAGGCACCCAAGCCCTCCACCAGAAAAGTCGTCAAAAAGATAGACCGCATAAAGGACTTCAAAGACTTACTTTCCCCATAACTAAAACTCTCCTGAATGGTTTCACGACTACGCAGACTAAGCTTTTGCTTGCCTTGGATATAAAAAATCCCGATAAAGGTCATGAGCCCCAGACCACCAATCTGTATCAAGAGCATACAAATCAACTGCCCCCAGACATTATAGGTAGTAGCCACTGGTTGCGTAAAAAGACCAGTCACACAGACCATGGACACCGTCGTAAAGAGATGGTCAAAATAAGTAGCCTGAGAACCACTTGCCTGAACAAAAGGCAAACTCAAAAGAAGAGAACCTATAAAAATAACTCCAGCGAAACTCAGAAAAATCCGACGAGCTGGCGAAAGTCCGCCCAAGGCTCTTTCAATTTTTTTCACAAATAATTTAAATAACATACATCCATTGTACCATAAAAAGAAGAAGAGTAGCTAGAACTGAAAGGCAATCTCAAGGCAGAGTTCCAAGGCCTTCTCGAAAGTTTCTGAACCCCAGTCACGACTATCGTACTGATCCAAGTCTGCTAAAGAATCAGCTGTGAACAACAATTCTCCCCAGAGAACCCCACGCAGTTGGGCTACTGCCGCAAGCGCAGAACACTCCATCTCCACAACAGCACATCCTTCTTCCTTACGATAAGACACCTTTTCAGCCGTTTCTCGATAAAAACCGTCTGTCGTCCATGTCATGACTTCTTCATAGGAAATCCCTCTGGCTTCCAAAACTTGCTCAATAGTAACAATAGCCTCTGACTGCATTTCCATATAACGAGAAGGTGCCGCATAGTGGTAACTAGCTCCCTCATCTCGCAGAGCCCGAACAGGTACTAGAAAGGCATTTTCCTCTATATCAGCTAGCACACCACAAGTACCGGTGGAAATAATCTGCTCCACACCATAGCCAATCAACCAATCCATAAACTGGGCTGCTGGAGCGGAACCAACAGGAGCCTGAGCCAGACAAATTTCCTCGCCCTTGTAGTTCACGACATAGACTGGATAGGTCTTGGTGGCTGAAACAAATTCGCCGACACAGTCCGCCCCTACTTCCCTCGCATAGCAGTCAATCTCCTCACCTAAAAAAGCATAGACACACTTCTTGGGCAAGTGCAAGTCCAGCCCCTCGTGATTGGGCATGATGACCGCCTGAGGATTGTCGTCAAACTCTAAAATAGGAATCGCATGTTTCTGAATCATAACCCACCTCCTCTAATTTTGTACTATTGTATCAAAAGCTGACAGAGTGTCAAGGAGGGGGTTGATGAACTGAGGAGAAAAAAGCATCCCACTTACGAGATGCTTTTAAATTAATCAATGAAACAGACTTGCTAAGATATAGAGTAGGTAAATGTGGGCTGGGTAAAAGATGATGAAACCTACAAAAAAGAAACAACCTCCGCTGTTCCTTTTTACTTCTATTTCACAGGTATCTCCTTAATCACGCGCGCAGGATTGCCAGCTAGGACAACGTTGTCGCCAAAGGACTTAGTGATTACAGCCCCTGCTCCAGCAACAACATTATTGCCCAGTGTCACTCCAGGAAGGACAATAACACCACCTCCAGCCCAGAAATTGTCTCCGATAGTAATAGGCTTGCCGTATTCCACACCTGAATTACGTTCCTGCGGGTCCAATGGATGGAGAGGAGTCAAGAACTGACAGTTGGGACCAATCATAGCATTGTCCCCGATGCGAATCGGACAAACATCCAGCATGGTCAAGTTCCAATTAGAATAAAAATTTTCCCCTAGATGGATGTTGACTCCATAATCGACTACCAGGCGTGGATTGATATAAAGATTTTGCCCAGTTGAACCAAACCAATCCTTGATAATCTCCGCCCCCTTCAAGGGATCTTCTTCCTCGTTAAAAGCAGCCTGTTTTTGGCGAGAAGCCTGAGCCAAGGCCCGCAATTCTGGGTCCGATGGACGGTAAACCTCTCCCGCTATCATTTTCTGGTATTCACTGGTCATTGTATCACCTCATACTTACTTTGGAGCCCATCATATCAAAAAGCCTTTGAAAGGTCAAGAATAGCCTGATCAACATATCTTACCCATGGCACTAGCAACGCTCGCTTAAATATTTTTGAGAATAGAAATCGTTCGTTTTGTCTATATCAATCACAATCCATTGTTTACATGATGCTGTAGAACATCAAAATCATAATCAAGATTAGTGCTTCATGCCAAGTTCTCGCAATTTCTGATAAACTTGCTCTTCATCTGTTGCCACCTGATAAACAATATTGTGATTCTCCAAGGAATTAAAGAAATAATCTTGAATAGCAATAGCTAATTTATCACTGTCTCGCATATTATCTGTCTTAGTTTCTACAAAAAGATAAATAATCTTATTTTGAGCACCTTCAATTACAAAAACAAAATCAGGACTAGTTGTTCCACCCGTATATTTTGGAATACGAATAGCAGATTTAGGAAGTTTTCCGAATACTGTTACTGTCTTATCATAGTGATGCTGAAGAAGTTTTTTCTCTGGATTCTCACTATCATAGTAAACGGGTGGACGGTCGTAAAGATATCGTTCTTCCCTCCCAACCTCAGTCAACTCTTTTGTACCTAAATTTCCAATAATAATTTCATTTACAAAACTATCCGTTGTAGCATCATAAAGTGTTGTAATAGCTTGAAAATCCAAACTTTCATAGCGATAAGCTGTGCTATAACTCTTCTCAAAAGCACATTTAAAGGCTTTAACCAAATTTTTCAAGGTCTCATTATTTAGAATATTATCATTTCTAATTTTTTTCAATACTTTTAAGAGCCGCCTATGTAATGCTGTAATAGGTAAATTCGTTTCCTGTACCAGCTTTTTGAGGAAGACTCCATACGCCATACCAGCTCGCGCATGGCTATAACTAGCTGTCTCCGTTGAACTAGTAACTTCACTATCCTCTGCTACCAGACTTTCCCTTATCATACCAAAATATTCAACAACATAGTACGTCTCATCTAAAAATATCTGATCCATAAGTTGTGATATATCAACAGCTCCATCATCAAAAACTATCATACGTCGCTTCGAAAAATCTCTCCAAAGTTCTTTCACCTGTTTCCAGTTGTCTTGATTTAATTTAACATGCGTAACAGGCCTTGTCTCATTACTATTACGAACCTTATCGCCTCTCAGTTGCTGTTCTGTCAGGATAGGATACAACTGGCATAATTTCTCCCATCCTCCCTCTTGATAAGTCATAGAAAAATCAATAATTCCATTCTGTCCCAACTGATTTTTGAGGACAGTCTCCGTCAAATCCGAATAATGGCTAAGAATCAACCGAATCGTTTGCTCATCTAATCTTTCTCTATTAAATTCAATTGGAGCGTCGTTGTTGATTTCTCCAATTAATTTTTGGGCAAAATCTCTCTCATCATATCCAATGAGGAAATCCAACCGAGAGACAAATTCGTCTTGTGTGACACGGCGTCCCTTCTCATCAACTGGAAGACGAAGTCCTCGACCTACTTCTTGAATCTTCGAATTTTCAGATCCGGAAGTGCGAAGTTTGCAAATAACAAAAACATTAGGGTTATCCCATCCTTCACGAAGCGTCCACTTTGAAAAGAGGAAGCGTCTAGTTAGCCAATTTCCTTCACCATCTTTAAAAGACAATAGCTTGGTTTTATTATGAAGAATATCATCAACTTCTGCTTGGATATCATCGGCACTTGAACCACGATCTTCTCCGAAATAGCCTGCATGAATGGACTGAGTATCAGCCTGCAAGTCACATAGACTTGCTTTAAGGTAGCCTAAATAATCTTTACTGATAGCATCTGACATTTTTTCCATGTCTGCTATCCTGCTTTGCAATTTCGCCAAAAGCAGACGCTCAAAAGTCAAACGCAACCAGCCATCCTTCTTTCGATAAGAGGCAATAGAGTCAATGAAAAAAAGGGTTAGAGCCTTAATTTTAGGTTGATTATTCGGACGACTAAAAAGTTCCCATTCCTTTATAAAGTGCTTATCAATAGCATCTTCTATCATAAGTTCCTGATAAGAGTTAGCAAAGGTGTGAGGCATGAGCATCATCCCATCAGCCAATTCTAATCCATTACTGAGCACTTTGGAACCTGCATAAAAAACATCCCCCTCAAAAGCAGAATCAACATCAGCAAGATTATCTCCGACCGCTAGCGTCCTTGTCAAATTGCCTTTTTTCAGCGTCAACTCCTTCGCTTTTACGCCTACTACCTTCCATATATTTTGGCTTTCCTCTTTAGTCAATTTAGGATAAGAAATATCAATCCCCTTTACAAGTCCTTGATTAAAGGACTTGACAGCAGTCAAGTTATATACTGGTTGGTCTTGATAATAGTGTTTCTTTTGTCCTACTTGACCATTTTTTACTTTCACCTCAGGAAATGTAGCTCCAAAGCGAACAATCATTTGAGGCTTGAGACTGGTTACCGCTTGATAATTTTTGCCGTCAGTGGGAAAACGATGCGGTTCGTCTATAATAACAACTGGACGCGTTCTTTCAAGGGCTGCAATGGGCTGTGTGATGTTAGACAAAAGGGTCTGATCGTATTTGTTACTCGTCATAGAAGACGATCGTAGCATATCTGCATTGACTAGAAGAACTTGAATCGTATTGCTATTGAGCCTTGAGCCTTCTATAAAACTTGTCAGTTGAGCTGGAAAGTTTTTGCGACCACTTTTCACTTTAAAGTCCCCTGCATTGATGACATTGAGATCAATACGAACGTTACTGTAATGTTGAGAAAAGTGCTGTTTAGCATAATCCGACTGGATAAAATGTCTGGTTCCCTCTTTGATAGCGGGACTCGGTACGACAATAATAAATTTAAAAAGTCCTCTCTCCTTGTGAAGCTCATAGAGAAGTCTGGTATATACATAGGTCTTACCAGTTCCTGTCTCCATCTTGACATCTAAAAATTTCTTCTCATCATAGCGTCCATAGAGAAGAGGATTAGCATAGACATAGTTGATATCGGGATCCGTACTACAATCATCAATCTTTGGAAATGCATCCATAATAGCTTTTAAAGCTTCTTCTTGATGGGGCAGTTCTTCTAGAAATAGTTTCATGACGACCTCCTAATAATTCTTTATCAACTTAACTACCTTGTCCAGACTGGACAAGGCTAACTCAAGCTCACGCAGGGCTGTCATCTCAAAACTATAACCATATAGAATGATAGTCTGAACTTCCAGCTCGCGCCTACCAAGAAGATTGACTAATACTTTTGTCTGCTCTTCTGTCCAGCCCTGTTCAATCAAATATAAACGATTATCCAGTTGGATAGCAGGGTAACCAGCAAGGTCAAGATAATTTTCTTTCTTATCAACTGCATATCCATCTGATAACTTCCAAGTTGTCAAAATGGTCTCGTAAGCTAAAGCTCCCCCCTCAACTCCCAGATAATCTGCTGAAAAAGGTGTCAACATGTCGTCAAAATAATCTTCGCCGATCAAGTTAATTTGTCCAGATCCATCCATAAAAGTTCCTGTCTCAATATCATACGTATCCAAGTCTTCCAACAATTTCTGATCAGGCTTGACTACTTGATAATGCTTAAATCCACCATCAAAGTTAGGAAAACTAGGATTTCTCTCAAGAATTTTAGCACTCGCACGTTTTATCCGTTCACGAGAAATTTGGTCGATATAGCGATAACCAGCCTTATAGGCAGCTTCTGCTCCTTTTGCAGGAATTTCTGTTCCATCAGAGTTTGTCGTAAAAGTCGGTTGATCCAACTGTACCATGATATAGCGACGATTTCCTCCGTCCTCAGCATTTAACTGCATAACTGCATCAGCTGTTGTTGCAGAACCGGCGAAAAAGTCTAGAACAGTGGCAGATTTATCAAATTGATAATTAATAAACGACTTAATCAAATTTACAGACTTTGGATAAGAAAATACTTCCGCTAAATTAAGTTCATCTAGCCTATTTCTACCTTCCTCAGATAACGCTTTTATAATTGAATATGTTTTTGAAAATGCTTCGGTAATAGGAGTCAAACTATACATAATATGATTCCCATCACTACGTTTCTCAAGAAAAACCTCACCTGCATTTATCTTTCGATCGAGTTCATCTTTAAATTTTTGTCCTTTTAGCTCTAACGCTTCCTCATAAAACAGGCGTCGCTCCGTTCCTTTTTCATACTTACCAAAAGTTTTACGATAAATATCGTCATTCTTGATATATTCTACACCATCAATAGTAATTGTTTCAGACTGAATATTTTTAGGCTTCAGTAGAGGTTTCATTTTACTAATATTTTTTGAGTATACATTTACAATATCATGTCCTTTTACAACATACTTAGCTTGTCCTCCTCCTTTAGCTCTCTGGTGAATAATCGTTCCCACAAACTGTCCTTCTCCAAATATCTCGTCCAGAAGTAACTTTAGATTAGCTTGTTCATTATCATCGATAGAGACAAAAATAACACCTGTATCCTTAAGAAGACGTTTTGCTAGCCAGAGTCTTGGGTACATAAAGGTTAGCCAAGCTGAGTGTGTAGCACGACCTTGAATAGACTTAAGCCGAGAAAGTCCCTCCTCATCCATACCAAACATAGCTTTGAGACTTTCATCGCTATGAGAAAAACTGTCTGGATAGACAAAACCATCCGAGCCTGTATTATAGGGTGGGTCAATATAGATGACATCGATGCTGTTTTCATAACCAGCTTGCAAATGGCGCAGAACTTCCAAATTATCCCCCGTAAAAAAGAGATTGCGGCTGTTCTGATGAATCATCTCTTCATTATGCTTGATATTAGGAACAACTACCGTTTCTGAAAGCTCTCCTGTTTGTTTTTTTGCATAGTTCTTCCCGACAAAATCTAGTTGGTAGCCAGAAGACAACTCCGTTTGAATACTCTCCTTAGCTAGACTTCTCTTAAATTTGTCCATATCAAAGCTTTCGCCTACAAAGAAATCTGGAAGTTTACTCTTCAACTCCTTGAGAAAGGCTGATTTAGATGTGATGGCTTGATTTTCCATCCGAATATCCTTAAGCATGAGCCACCTCCTTCATGCTTATGGTACGCAAAAAGCCTGCCACAAAAGTAACAGGTATACGTATAAATAAAACATTAAAAAACTTAGCTATTCGCGAAATTATATATATATATATATATATATATGTGTGGTTTTTTATGCATAATTTCTCCTTGCATCTTCGGTTCATAGAGTTTTCTTAAGTATCAACCAAAGTTCTTTTGATATTTTTATTATATCATAATTTAAGCGATCAAATCCTAAAAAAATCTAATATACCCAACTCAAAACAACTTGCTTGACAAAAGCTTGACTTCATGGTTTAATATACCCCATAAGGGTATATTAGGAGGTGCCTATGTTTCACTTATTTACAAAAATTGACAGTATTTCTACCAGCGAGTTAGAAGCCAAACTCAAGGAACCAATTCAGCTACTGGATGTTCGGACGCCGATGGAATTTCGTAGAGGCCATATCAAAAATGCCAAAAATGTTCCTCTAACCGAAATTGGTTCCTACACACCAGCGACAAAAGAAACACTCTATGTCATTTGTCATTCTGGTGTGCGAAGCAAACTAGCTGCGAAAAAGCTAAAGAAAAAAGGATATGATGTCATCAATGTCCGAGGCGGTATGAGCGCTTGGACAGGTAAGGTCATCTAGATATATAAAGGAGAAAGTCAATGAAAATTATCATTGTCGGAGGAGTTGCAGGCGGTATGTCAGCAGCAACCCGCCTCAGACGTCTCATGGAAGACGCTGAAATCACTATTTTTGAGAAAGGTGCCTTTGTTTCCTTTGCAAACTGCGGACTTCCTTACTATGTTTCAGGAGAAATTGCAAACCGTGATAGCTTATTGGTCCAAACTCCTGAAAGTCTCAAAGCACGCTTTAATTTGGATGTTCGTCCTTTCCATGAAGTCATCAGCATTTCCCCAGCAAAGCACACTGTGACCGTACGCCATGATGGACAGGAATTCACAGAAAGCTACGACAAGCTGATCCTCTCCCCAGGAGCTAAACCATTTGTTCCTACCATTGAAGGCTTGGTAGAAGCTAAGAACGCCTACACTCTTCGCAATGTTCCCGATCTCGATGAAATCATGGCAGCCTTGGACAATCATCCAAAAGAAGCTGTCGTTATTGGTGCAGGCTTTATCGGGCTTGAAATGGCTGAAAATCTGGCAAAACGTGGCCTGCAAGTTACTATTGTTGAGAAAGCACCCCATGTCTTGCCACCATTAGATCAAGAAATGGCAGCCTTTGTCCAAGCAGAATTGGTTAAAAACGGTGTTCGCGTTATCACTTCTCAGTCTGCGACTCGATTTGAAGACCAAGGAAAAGTCATCGTTCTCGAAAACGGGCAAAAGATCACTTCTGCCCTCACTATCCTTTCTGTCGGTGTTGAACCTGAAAACGGACTGGCAAAAGCTGCGGGGATTGAACTGGGACTTCGTGGTGGTATCCTAGTCGATGAACATTACGAAACCAGTCAAAAAGATATTTATGCTGTCGGTGACGCTATCATTGTCAAGCAAGAAATCACAGGCCAAGATGCCCTCATCTCTCTCGCTTCTCCTGCCAATCGTCAGGGACGCCAAGTGGCAGACGTCATCGCAGGACTAGAACGTACAAACAAGGGCAGTATCGGCACTGCTATCGTTCGTGCCTTTGATATGACAGCTGCTTCGACTGGTCTCAGCGAACATATCCTTATCATGAATCAACTTCCTTACAAGGCACTTCATGTCAGCGGAAAAGACCACGCCGGTTATTACCCAGGAGCTACTGATATAACCTTGAAGCTCCTCTTTGACCCAACCACTGGAAAAATCTACGGTGCCCAAGGAGTTGGTAAGAAAGGCGTTGACAAGCGAATCGATATCCTAGCAACTGCTATCAAGGGAAATCTCACCGTCTTTGACTTACCAGAGTTAGAGTTTACCTATGCGCCACCATTTGGTTCTGCCAAGGATCCCGTCAATATGCTGGGCTACGCAGCCTTAAACCTTATCGAAGCTCTCAGCGACAACGTTCAATGGTACCATCTCGAAGACGAACTGGCTAAGGGAAAGAAATTCCTAGACGTGCGGACCAGTGGCGAACTCCAAAGTGGTCGACTTAAGGTAGACACTATACACATCCCCCTAAACGAACTACGGGAACGCTTGAATGAACTGGACAAGAACCAGGCCTACATCGTCAGCTGCCACAGTGGTTTGCGCAGCTATATCGCAGAGCGTATCCTCAAGCAAGCAGGATTTACCGTACAAAACCTTGACGGCGCTTATTCACTATACAAAATGGCTAACCCAGAAGGAGTAGAATATGGAAACTAGTATCAGTATGGCTGACTTTTATGAAAAATATCAAAATGAAAATTTAGAGCTTATCGATGTCCGTGAAGCACATGAATTCCAAGCAGGACATGCACCAGGTGCCAAAAATCTTCCGTTAAGTACCTTAGAGCAGGGCTACAAAGAACTCAATTCTGACCGTACATACCATGTCATCTGTCAAGGAGGAGTACGTTCTGCCTCTGCCTGCCAATTTCTCAGCGCCCAAGGCCTCACTGTTACCAATGTAGAAGGTGGCATGAATGCTTGGCCAGGTCAAGTAGAATAATCAAAAGGAGCTGGGCAAAAACTCAACTTCAGGAGAAAATGAAGTAAATTTCCCCACAATAAAACGCATACTATCAAGGCTTTCAACACCTGATAGTATGCGTTCTTTTATTTTAAAGACTTTTTCCAGCCTCTCTTGATTCACATTAAACTATTCTACTAGCAGAGATCTTTGCAACTCTCATCTCTTTATTTCCGTTTAATCAAGTATCGGATGGCCTTTTCTAGGCGTTCCTTTTGAGCTTCAGGATCATCTAGTGGCTGATTGATACATTCAGTAAGGTTTTCCGTAATTATCATCTCAATCACGCGCTCCACACTAGATTTCACGGCTGTCAGTTGCGTCACAATATCAGCACAGTCACGATCTTCTTCAATCATCTTTTGAATCCCACGCAACTGGCCCTCTGAACGTTTCAAACGAGTAATATACTTTGAGTTTGTCATTTCTTTTTCCTTGCTCGATTTTTCTTCATTATATCTCTAATCAGCTTCTTTGTCAAAATTCTCGCCCATCCAGCTCACTCAGTTCTGTTATCAAAGACTTTTCAAAAGGTAAACTAGCCATACTGATAATTTACTAGAGTTTTCTAGTTTTACCTTGCTAAACGAATACGAGTCACAATTCCGTCTGGGTCTGTGATTTCCAACTGGCTAGATGTCAGCCACTTAACTGGTGCATCAACTTCTTGCGCTCGCTGGGCAATCGTTAACAGTTCTTCTTTATGCGCGACTTCAATGACATAGTAGGCTAAACCTGGCAAACCTGCCTTACGCGGAGCCAGATTTTTTCCTCCCCATTCGTTGACTGCCAAATGATGATGATAATCTCCAGCTGCAATCCAACTAGCACTAGGCACACTAAATTTATCCTCTAGTCCTAACACCTTTTGATAAAACTGGCTTGACTTTCGACTATCCTTGACGGAAAGATGGATATGGCCCATTCTCGTACCATCTGCTAGGATAAAAGGCTCTACCCTTTCTCCCAACTCATAGATATCCTGCGCCGCAAGAGCCTCTGTCACCCCAATAATGCGTCCATCTTCTCGAATATCCCATGTGGAAACTGGCTTATCTCGATAGAGCTCGATGCCATTCCCCTCCAAATCTTCCAAGTAAAGGGCCTCACTGTAACCGTGATCTGCACCGCCAACAAGAGGAATCTGTAAATCTGTCAGGTGTTTCAAGACATCAGCCAAAGCCTTTCGTGTCGGCAAGAGAATGGCCAAATGGTAAAGGCCATAATGTTCCCTTACTTCTCCACTCTCTTGTGCTTGAATCAGTTGTACCAAGGCTTTTCCACCCAGGCCTAGAACTACCTCTGTCTCAGTTTGAGATAAGATTTCTAAACCAAGCACTTGCTGATAAAAGGCTGTTTGACTTGCCAAATCCTTTACATTTAAAACTGCCTCTGCCAAATAAATGTGGCTCTTGTATTCATAGGTCATAAATAGTCCTCTTTTCTGTTGTAATATTTTTTATTACAACTATTATATCATTCCCATCAAGAAAGTCAAGTTAGACAACTTATAGATCATGATTCTGTAATCTTGTCTATATGGGATTAGAACGAGAAAATCTATAGAGAATTGACAATAAAACCACCGAAAATTTTTAACCAATGCTATGATAACTCTCATCTCAATCCCAAAAAGAAAAGGAGCGGATATGATATCCTACTCCTTATTCTTATCAGAAAATCTAATTAGAATTAGTCTTCTTTTTTCTTGCGAGCAACAAGTCCAAATCCACTCAAGACACCTAAAAGTCCAAGTGCTGCTAAGCTAGAGTCGGCTTCTGTACCTGTGTTAGGCAATTCTTTTTGAACTTCAACATTTTTAGGTGTTGATGGTTGAGAAGCTGGTTGGTTTGGAGTTGATGGTTCAACATGCTTAGGTATGACTGTTACTGGGACTTCTACCTCTACGATTTCTCCTGATGGTAGTTTCACTTTTACTTTAACACTTGGTTTTTGTCCTGCCGTATCAGTTGCTGGGATTTCTCCAACTTCTACGATTTCGGCACCTTTTGGTAACTCAACATGTTTCTTAACATCATCTTTGCCAATTGGAGTTCCAACCTCTACTACGATTGGGGTAGTTTTAACTGTTTCTCTTGGAGCTGGAGTCGCTTTTGGAGTAACAGTTACTGGAACTTCTACTACAATAACTTTTCCATTTGGTAATTCCACAGTTACTTTGACTGGATCTTTCTTACCTGGTGTTGTCAAGTCTGGAATGTTTTCAACATTTGTGACCTTGCCACCTTCTGGAATCTTAATTCCTTTTGTGTAATCCTCTGGCGTTAATGGGGTAGATGTGACTGGTGTCTCAATCTCTTTAACAGGTGTTACATTAACTGGGACTTCTACTGTAATCACTTTTCCATTTGGTAATTCAACCGTGACTTTAACTGGATCCTTCTTACCTGGTGTTGTCAAGTCTGGAATATTTTCAACATTCGTTACCTTGCCACCTTCTGGAATCTTGATGCCTTTTGTGTAATCCTCTGGTGTTAATGGGGTCTTAGTTACTGGAGTTTCAATTTCCTTAACAGGTGTTACATTAACTGGGACTTCTACTGTAATCACTTTGCCACTTGGTAATTCAACCGTTACCTTAACTGGATCTTTCTTACCTGGTGTTGTCAAGTCTGGAATATTTTCAACATTCGTTACCTTGCCACCTTCTGGAATCTTAATTCCTTTAGTGTAATCCTCTGGTGTTAATGGAGTTTTCGTAACTGGAGTTTCAATTTCCTTAACAGGTGTTACATTAACCGGAACTTCTACTGTAATCACTTTTCCATTTGGTAATTCAACCGTTACCTTAACTGGATCCTTCTTACCTGGAGCTGTCAAGTCTGGAATGTTTTCAACATTTGTGACCTTGCCACCTTCTGGAATCTTAATTCCTTTTGTGTAATCCTCTGGCGTTAATGGGGTAGAGGTGACTGGTGTCTCAATCTCTTTAACAGGTGTTACATTAACTGGAACTTCTACTGTAATCACTTTTCCATTTGGTAATTCAACCGTGACTTTAACTGGATCCTTCTTACCTGGAGTTGTCAAGTCTGGAATGTTTTCAACATTGGTCACTTTTCCACCTTCTGGAATCTTAATTCCTTTAGTGTAATCCTCTGGGGTTAATGGAGTTTTCGTAACGGGAGTTTCAATTTCCTTAACAGGTGTTACATTTACTGGGACTTCTACTGTAATTACTTTTCCATTTGGTAATTCTACAGTGACTTTAACTGGATCTTTCTTACCTGGAGTTGTTAAGTCTGGAATGTTTTCAACATTTGTGACCTTGCCACCTTCTGGAATCTTAATTCCTTTAGTGTAATCCTCTGGTGTTAATGGGGTAGAGGTGACTGGTGTCTCAATCTCTTTAACAGGTGTTACAGTTACTGGAACCTCTACTGTGACTACTTTACCATTTGGTAATTCAACTGTGACTTTAACTGGATCTTTCTTACCTGGTGTTGTCAAGTCTGGAATGTTTTCAACATTTGTGACCTTGCCACCTTCTGGAATCTTAATTCCTTTAGTGTAATCCTCTGGCGTTAATGGGGTAGAGGTGACTGGTGTCTCAATCTCTTTAACAGGTGTTACATTAACTGGAACTTCTACTGTAATCACTTTTCCATTTGGTAATTCAACCGTTACCTTAACTGGATCTTTCTTACCTGGTGTTGTCAAGTCTGGAATGTTTTCAACATTTGTGACCTTGCCACCTTCTGGAATCTTGATGCCTTTAGTGTAATCCTCTGGTGTTAATGGAGTTTTCGTAACGGGAGTTTCAATTTCCTTAACAGGTGTTACATTTACTGGGACTTCTACTGTAATTACTTTTCCATTTGGTAATTCTACAGTGACTTTAACTGGATCTTTCTTACCTGGAGTTGTTAAGTCTGGAATGTTATCAACATTGGTTACTTTTCCACCTTCCGGAATCTTGATTCCTTTTGTGTAATCCTCTGGGGTTAATGGAGTTTTCGTTACTGGAGTTTCAATTTCCTTAACAGGTGTTACATTTACTGGAACCTCTACTGTAATCACTTTGCCATTTGGTAATTCAACCGTTACCTTAACTGGATCTTTCTTACCTGGTGTTGTCAAGTCTGGAATGTTTTCAACATTTGTGACCTTGCCACCTTCTGGAATCTTGATGCCTTTTGTGTAATCCTCTGGTGTTAATGGGGTAGAGGTGACTGGTGTCTCAATCTCTTTAACAGGTGTTACATTAACTGGGACTTCTACTGTAATCACTTTGCCATTTGGTAATTCAACCGTTACCTTAACTGGATCCTTCTTACCTGGCGTTGTCAAGTCTGGAATGTTTTCAACATTTGTGACCTTGCCGCCTTCTGGAATCTTGATGCCTTTAGTGTAATCCTCTGGTGTTAATGGGGTAGAGGTGACTGGTGTCTCTATTGAGACTGGAACGACTTCTACTACGTTAACAGGTACAGGTACCTCTTTAGTCGCAACTACTTTACCATCTTTCACATACTCTACCACTACTGTCGCTGGGATTTGTACACCAACTGTTGCTGTAGGTGGTACTGTTCCTGTTTTAACTTCTGTAACTGTTACAGTAACTCCTGATGGAAGCCCCTTCACGTTATTAGCTGCTTTTTCAGCCTGTTCTTTAATAGCTTTTTCTAGTTCTTGCTTATCACTATCTTTAAGAACTGTTACACCTTCTGGGGTTACTTTTGGTAATACTGTCACTGGGACTTTTACTGTCTCTTCACCATTTGCATACTTAACTTTAGTTGGTACTGTTACATCGGTTGCTCCAACTTTATCCTTTGTATCTGGTAAATCAGCTTCTGTTGGATCTTGTACTGTTCCACCTTGTCCTGGTGTTACTGCATCTTTTACTTTAGCTATTTCAGGTTTGTCGCCTTCAACAACGTATACTTGATCAGCATTTGAACCAACGACATTTACAGTAATTTCTGCATCTTTTGTATACTTAACGCCATCTACTGTATAGGTTACTGGGACTTTTACAATTCCTTTGTTTGTTCCTGCTTCCGATGTAATGGTTGCAAGCACTTCTTCTGTAATCGCTCCAACTTCTACATCTTTGGCACCATCTGGTAATTTAGCTTTGAAATCTGCTGAGCTTGCTACTTCTTCCGCTTTAGCTTTAGCTACTTCTTTAACTTTATCTGTAGTTTCACCTTTTGGTACTGTTACTTCACCTTTAGCAACTGGCAATACTGTTACTGGTACTATTACTTTCTCTGAATCTTTAATTCCTTCGTAAGTTACTGGAACTTCGACTGTTACATCTGTAGTTCCTGCTTTTCCAGTTGTTTCTGGTAATGTTGTTGGTTTACCAACTGTCCCGCCTTGTCCTGGTGTTACGGCATCTTCAGCTTTCGTTGGTTTATCACCTTCAAACACGACTACTCGTTTAGTTGTTGATCCAACTACTGTTACTGGGACTTCTACTTCTTTAGTACCAATAACGTTTCCTTTTTCATCAGTATATTCAATAACTACCTTAGCTGGTTTTTGTTCTCCTGTAGCAGTTGTTTCAGGTTTTTCTTTCACTTCTTTAACAGTTACTGTTACACCTGCAGGAATATTATCTTTTGGTAATGCATCCACTACTTCTTGAGCTTTTGCTTTAACCATTGTTTCTAAATCTGTGCTATCTTTAAGTACTGTTACTCCCGTTGGTTTAACAACTGGTAATACTTTCACAACTGCAGGTACTTCTACAAGTTTGTCTTCACCATTCTTAGCAACTACTGTTACCTTCTTGTCTCCAGGTGTTGTTGTATCAACTGGATCTTTATACTCAAAGGTTGTTCCTTCTGGATATTGCTCAGGGTTAATACTTTCACTTGCATCTGGTTGTGGTTTGGCAGGGTCTTCAAATACATATTGTGTCTCAGGGCTTACTACCACTACTTTAGCTGGTACTTCTACTAAAGTATCTCCATCTAATTTCGCTACAACGACTACATCTTTTTCACCCGCTGTTGTTGTATCAACCGGTTCTTTATACTCAAAGGTTGTTCCCTCTGGATATTCTTCTGGAGTGATACTTGATTTAGCATCTGGTTGTGGTTTGGATTTATCAGCTACAACAAATTGTGGAGTGCTATCAACTACACGAACAGTTGCAGGTACTTCTACAAGTACTTTATCCCCCTGTTTAACCACTACAGTTACTTTCTTATCTCCAGGTGTTGTTGTATCAACTTCTTCTTTGTACTCATATGTAGCATCGTCTGGATAGTCTGCTGGGTCAATATTATCTTCTGGAGACGGTTGTTTCTTGTCTGCACTTACTGGGACAATTTGTGGATATCCTGCAACAACTTTAATCGGTACATTAACAGTTTCTTCACGTTTATTATCCCCTGAACCGTATGTCACTGTCACAGGAGCTGTTAATGTGTCATCCCCAACTTTATCAGTTGTATCAGGAAGTTTAGTTTCATCTACTGTCTTCTCATTTCCTTTAGTAGTAACAGCATCTTTTAATTTTTCTGAAGATGGTTTATCTCCTTCTACTACATAAACAGGTTTTGCAGTTGAAACTTGTGGTTTAACTTTAATTGTAAACTCTTGATCTATTTCTTTCTTAGTATCAAACGTTGGATCCTGATCAAATGGATTATCTACAACATCATATCCCATAGATTTCAAAACATCAACACGTGCTTGAACTTTTTCTTCTGGAATTTTATCTCCTGATTTACCAGTAAGATCATCAATATTATATTTCGTATCTAATGGTGTTTCAACACCTTTATCATCTACAGAAACAAATTTAACTTTTGCTTTTTGATTGTCTTTTTCATAGGTAATCTTGATATTTACTTTTGGATCCGTAATTTTTGGTGGTTTATATCCTTCTTCTGGTTTAGCAGGATTTACCGGTTCTAATGGTGTTCCATTTCCATCTTTTGGAGTATATCCATCTTTATGAGGAATAATTTGTGTAACTTCACCAGTCTTGGTTGGATCATTTGGATCGTTAGGGAATGGAATCGGATCTCCATCCTTACCAGTGGTTGGATCAACAGGAATCCAGCTTCCAATCTTCGTATAAGTAACTTTATCCGTTTCATCAGGGATTACTTTTGTATCTTTTGCAGGGGTTGCTGCTTCTTTAGCTGGAATTTCTTTTTTATCAGCAATATATCCTGGTAGAACGTCTACTCCAACTTTATCCCATGTTTTATTTGGACTTTCCCAATCAGTATAGCTTACTTCTTTTGTGACAAGATTAACGGTCGCTTTTCTTGTGAATGGCACCGTTTGAACAGTATCATCCTTAACTTTTTCTTCAGCCGATGTATCTGAATCTTTCTTCACATATGAAATCACACGTTTAGCTGTTGTATTCAAGTCAGATTCAGCTAATCCCTCAGGCCATTTAAGTTCTGGGGTATCCCCATTTGGATCTACTGGACTATCTTTTTCATGTGGTGTTGATGAAGGAACTTCAATGATTCTAGGTTTAACCACAATTTTGAATGTTTGAGAAGGTGCTGGTGTACCATCTTGTGCATTGATATCTTCCTTGTCATCAAAAATTGGATGATGATTATCTTGAATATGGTATTCATCACTTTCTACTTCATAACCTTGGTTCTTAAGTTCTTTGATTTTGTTGTCAACATCTGTACTTGCTGGTAATTCTGAACCAGATTTACCTGTTAAATCAAAGCTAGAAACCACTTCATTTGCGGCTCCATCGACTTTCTTCTCAATCACTACTTTAGCTGTTTGAGTAGAAGGTGTATATGTAATTGGTGATTCCCCAAATTTATCCGTTGGTGTAAATCCATCTGGAACTTTATAGCCTTGAGTTGGATCATTTGGATTTTTCGGTGTTAATTCTTGTCCATTATATACTGGAGTATAACCTGGGATATATGGAATTGTTATCGTGCTAAAATCACCTGGAACCGTTGGATCATTCGGGTTATTTGGATAAGAAATCTTATCTGGTGCTCCTTGTGGTTTCTTTCCTGCTGGGTACTCAGGTACAAATGAACCAATTTCTTTATAAAGAACTTTCTTCACTTCAGAAGTTGCTGTTCCATTTTGTGCTGGCTTAGGAGCATCTTTTTCTGGAACAAGTTTATCCGCATTATCCACTAATAAATAATTATTAATAACTGGAGATTCAACTGAGTTATACTTACCATTAGTACCATCTGCTTTAGCATCAGTTAGTTTATCCGCTTCATTGTAAACTTCCCAATCAGAGTAAGTTACTTCTTTTGTTTCAGGATTAACTGTTGCTGTACGTTTGTAAGTTACTTTTTGCACCTTTTCAGCATATAAAGGAGTAGCATTATCTTTGTTTGCATCTTCTTCTTTTAGATACTTAATTGTACGTGTAACTTCTTTAACTAAGTCCTCACGAGTAACTCCTGCTGGATATTTACCAAGATTTTCATCTCCTTCTTTTACAGGTGTATCTGCTGTTTTTGGAGATACTGGAGCTGTTGTGCTTGGATTTGTTGGATCAGTTGTTACTGTAGGGTCTACTTTAATTAAGTCTAAGACATGAACAGTGACATTTGTTTCTGTTGATTTCTTACCTTCACTATCAGTTGATTGAACTTTTACAGTGTAATCTCCAACTTTAGTTGTATCTAGATTACCTGCATCACTTACTGCGATTGTTGGTTTAGTAGAATCAACACCATCACGATCATCTTCTAAGTCAGTTGCAGATGGTTTCGCTTTTTCTAGAACTTTATTATTATTCCATTTGTCAGCTTCTTTTGTTTTATAAACATATAAATCTTTTTTCTCAACTGCTACTGTTGGAGCTTCGTTTAGAACATTAGCATAAGCTGGATCTGATTCGTTACCTGCTTTGTCAAGCACAGTAACTTTGATACGTTTGTCAGGATTTGTTGTCTCATTCGCTTCTGTCAAATCTGTTCCTTTTGGAACTGGTACAACTAATTTACCATCGCGTACTTCAACTTTTGTTTCACCAATATACCAACCATCTTCTTTTTTATTTAAAGTAATTGGAGTTTTACTATTTGGTAACGTAACTTTCATTGAAGTTACTCCACCAATAGCTTCTTTAATATTGTCTACCTCAGTATCAGCATCACGGTCCGTTCCATTGTTTCTATCATTGTCAGCGATATCTTGTTTTTCTCTAGGTACATCTGTTAAATTAGTATCTTTTTCTGTTGGGACAGAAATTAATAATTCTGTTGGTTGATTTTTATCAGTTTTTTCTCCATTAATGCTATCAGTATGAACTGGTTCCACAGTAGGAGTTACTGGTTTAATCGTATCGATGTAAATTGTTTTGTTGTAGTAGTAATCTGGATTGTCTGTATTTCCTAGAGCATTGAATGTATTTCTATATGGACTATTTGGATTTACAACACCTGTATTTTCTAATACTCTGTTGCCTTGTAAATCTGTAAATCCTTCTTTAATTTCTGCAGTTACCTTAAAAGTAGCTGTCCCTTTGAAATTTTTTGCCGTTGTGAAATCAATACCGAATGTTCTTGTCCCATTCTTTGCTGGATCTGAATCCCCTGCATTGAATTTCAATCTAAGCGTTCTTGTAGCTTCATCATACGATACGACTTGGAAAGGACCAGGCCAATTCCATTCATTTGCTTTTTTTAGAGAATCTTTTAATTCGACACCTTCAGGAATTTTAATTGTGTATTCATAAGCGCCGTACGTTGGTAACCCACCAACGTTTTTCACAGTAACTCTTAATTGACCGGATTCTTTGTCTTTATAGAGAGTGTCTTCTCCATAAGAGGATGTAGCATTATTACGAACAACATCTGTTGTCATTTCTAATGCAGCACCAACAGCTAAGTTGACCCCACCTACAAAATATCCATCTTCAATTTCTGATTTACCATTTACTGGATAGGTCTTTTTAAATGCTGGTCCATCCTCTAGTGCCTTAATTGTTATTTTAATTTTTTTAGTCGTATTTGGAGTATTGATAATCGTTCTCCAGAAACCAAAACCATTACCATTCCCTCCATCACCATACGGAGTTGAAACGTGTGTAGTTTCATTATGATTATTCGCATCTGTTAGCGTTCTTAAAACTTCACCTGTATCTGCATCTCTAACTGTAATTTCTACTTTTTCACCAGTACCAGCAGTACCCATATTCCCATAGGCACCACCTGTTAGAACACTTAGGTATAATCTAGAGTTCGGATTAACATTAAATTCTTTCGAAATTTGTGTACCTTTCTTATTTAATTGAATATAATAATCTTTCCCTACAGCTGAATGTGCTGCATTATTTAAAGGAACACCAGGTACACTTGAGTAGTTAACACCATTTGCATAGTTTTGATTAGCTTTATTAGGTGCTAATGGATTTCCTGGAACAGGAGTATCATTGTATTGTCTGTCAATACTTCCATTATTATCGTAAACTTTAGATGGTTTCGGATCAAATCCAGCAGGTCTATCCGCTGCAACTTCTGTTGGAGCTTCTGGTTTAATCGCTGTTACATAATTATTTGTCCCTTCTATTTTCCATCCATCAATTTCATTTTCAATTCTCTTTTCTTTCCAATTATAAGTAATTTTACCAAGTTTTACTGGAGCTGGATTTGGAGAACTAGTACTATTTCTTGAATATTGATTTTCAACAGTAGCAGATTTTGTTTCAACATCTGGAGTATTAAAATCAATATCTCCAAATTGATTTTTCAAACTTGAAATAACGTTATCTACTGGGTTAGCTCCTACCCCTCTTTTATTATTACTAGTAGGACCTTCCGCTGCTTGTTCCCCTACACCAGTAGGAGTCGCTCTAAATCCACTTTCCCCTTTACCAGGAATTGCTTTTCCGTTTCGTGGATCTTGGTTTTTATTTGTTTTTTCTACTTTAGCTTCTGTTTCTGATTTATCTTCTACAGCAGGAGACACTTTTGGCATGCTCTCAATTACAAAAGCCTTTTCTCCTAATCTTGCAACAGTTTTATCTACCTCTGCCTGAGTTGCTTTATCATTTGCTGATAAAGCTTGAGCTTCTAATAGTGCTGCCTTGGCATCCTCAATAGTTTTTGATGTTTTATTACTAATTTCAACTTTATCTATAGCTGATTGAATACGTGAAATCGCTTCCGATAACTTACTAAAGTCTACCTTTGCAATATTTTCTGGTACTAGCTTATCTTCATTAACTAAAGCTTCAGCTGAAGTTACTACTGGTTTAGAAACTGGATCTTTAGAAGGAATTTCTTCTCTCTTGGTATCAGGGCTCGCAACATTCTCTTCGTGATTTAAGCTTTCTTGAGATGGCGATGACTGTGGATTAGACAAATTTGAGCTCGTTCTTGCATCGTTTCCTTGAATAGTATCAGCTTTTGCAGTGGCTCCACCTCCAAACATCATAAGCGCAGCAATTGCTACCGATGCTGCACCGAAACTATACTTTCGGATTGAAAATCGTTGAACTTTTTGTCCATGATATTTTTTTGTTCGTGAGTACATTACTACTCCTTTGCTTATATTTTATTTACATCAAGAAAAGTCAGTAAGACCCTCAAATTGATACCAAGAAAAGTCCCGACTTCACCTATTGTATAATATATATAATAACTCTATCTATTCACTATGTCAAGCAATTCGATATTTTAATCGATGTTGATATATAAAAAAGCAAAGATAATTAATAGCTTCAGAAATATGATTAATAACTTTCAAAAAAGCTTAAAAATTACCTCATATTTACATAGAAAAAGGAGCGGATATGATATCCTACTCCTTATTCTTATCAGAAAATCTAATTAAATTTAGTCTTCTTTTTTCTTACGAGCAACAAGCCCAAATCCGCTCAAGACACCTAAAAGTCCAAGTGCTGCTAGGCTAGCATGGTCTTCTGTACCAGTATTAGGAAGTTCAGCTTGTCCTTTAGCTTCTGATGGAGCTACTGGAGCTTGTGGTGCTTTACCATTTACTGGTGCTGATGGCATCGTTGGAGTTGCTGGGTTAGCCGGTGTTGTTGGGTTAGTTGGATTAGCCGGAGCAACCGGTGTTGCTGGGTTAGCTGGGGCAGCTGGGGTTGCTGGGTTAGCCGGTGTTGTTGGTTGACTTGGGTCTGTCGGTTTCACCGGACTTGTTGGGTTTGTTGAAGGTGTTGATGGAGAACCTGGTTGAGATGGAGTGAGTGAGCCTCCATTTGTAGTACCTTCTTTGACTTCTTTATAAACGTAAGTTACTTCTGTTGTTCCTTCTGTTACTTTACCATTTTCATCACCTTTAGTTGAAGTTGGTACTAATACGTATAGTTTTCCATCTTTCGTAGTGATTGTAGCTGGTTTGTTGTCAGTTGTGTCATATGCTGAGCTTACTGATCCGTCTGTAGTATCTTTAACGTCTTCTGCGATTGTGTTACCCGCTTCGTCTACATAATGAACGACTACGTTTCCTTTAATTTCTTTGTACACATATGTTACTTCTGTTGTTTTACCTGCTTCAACACTTCCGTTTTCGTTACCTTTAGTTGATGCTGGTACTAATTCGTATACTCTTCCTTCTGCAGTTGTAATACGAGTTGGTTTCATATCATTATCAGTAGTGTTGTAAGCAGCTCCTGGTTTACCGTCTTTGGTATCAACAGCGTCAGTTTGGATTGTGTTTCCAGCTTCGTCTACATAGTGAACTACTACTTGTCCTGCTTTTTCGTAAACGTAAGTTACTTCAGTTTTACCTTCTACTACATCTCCTGTTTCAGGTTTAGAATCGTCTTTAACAGCTTTTTCTGTTAAGTAATATTTAACACCATCTTTTTCGATTGTTGCTGGTTTATTGTCAGTTGTATCGTATTTAGCGTTTAGAGAAGCACCTTTAGTATCTTCTTTATCTTCAGCAATCACGTTGCCTTCTGTGTCAACGTAGTGAACTACTACATCTCCAGTTACTTCTTTATAAACGTAAGTAACTTCTGTTGTTCCTTCTGTTACTTTACCAGACTCTTCACCCTTAGTTGAAGTTGGTACAAGTACATATACTTTACCATCTTTTGTAGTGATTGTAGCTGGTTTGTTGTCACTTGTGTCATATGCTGAGCTTACAGATCCATCAGTCGTATCTTTAATGTCTTCTGCGATTGTGTTTCCAGCTTCGTCTACATAGTGAACGACGACGTTTCCTTTTACTTCTTTGTAGACATAAGTCACTTCTGTAGTTTTACCTGCTTCAACACTTCCGTTTTCGTTACCTTTAGTTGATGCTGGTACGAGTTCATATACTTTTCCTTCTGGAGTAGTGATACGAGTTGGTTTCATATCGTTATCAGAAGTATCATATTTAGCTCCTGGTTGACCATCTTTTGTATCAACAGCATCTGCTTGAAGAGTGTTTCCAGCTTCGTCTACGTAATGAACAAGAACGTTTCCTGCTTTTTCGTATACATAAGTGATTTCTGTAGTTCCTTCTACAACAGCACCGTTTTCTGGCTTAGAACCGTCTTTCAATTCTTTAGCTGTCAAGTAGTAAACTTGTCCATCTTTTTCAAGTTTAGCTGGTTTGTTGTCAGTTGTGTCATATTTCTCACTTAGTGATCCATTTTCTACATCTTTCGTATCTTCAGCAAGTGTGTTTCCTTCTGTATCAACGTAGTGAACGACGACATTACCAGTGATTTCTTTGTAGACGTAAGTTACTTCTGTCGTTTCTCCAGCTTTAACTTTACCTGTTTCATCACCTTTAGTTGACTGAGGGATTAATTCGTATACTTTACCTTCTGGAGTAGTGATACGGTTTGGTTTCATTCCGTTATCAGCAGTGTTGTAGTCTGAGTTTGGTTTACCGTCTTTTGTATCAACAGCATCTTCTTGAATAGTGTTACCTTTTTCGTCAGTGTAATGAACGACTACTTGTCCAGCTTTTTCGTAAACGTAAGTTACTTCAGTTTTACCTTCTACTACATCTCCGTTTTCTGGTTTAGAGTCATCTTTAAGAGCTTTTTCTGTTAAGTAGTAAACAGTTCCGTCTTTTTCGATTTTCTCTGGTTTGTTGTCAGTTGTATCGTATTTAGCGTTTAGAGAAGCACCTTTCGTATCTTCTTTATCTTCAGCAATTACGTTACCTTCTGTGTCAACATAGTGAACGACTACATCACCAGTTACTTCTTTATAAACGTAGGTTACTTCTGTAGTTCCTTCAGTAACCTTACCAGTTTCAGCACCTTGAGTTGCTGTTGGTACTAATTGGTAAACTTTGCCTTCTGGAGTCGTAATACGTTCTGGTTTCATGCCGTTATCAGAAGTGTCATATGGTGTGCTAATTGATCCATCTGTTGTATCTTTAGCATCTTCAGCAATTTTATTTCCTGCCTCATCTGTATAGTGAACTACTACATTACCTTTTACTTCTTTATAAACGTATGTTACTTCTTTAGTTTGACCTGATTCTACAGTACCTGTTTCATCACCTTTAGTTGATGCTGGGACTAGTTCGTATACTTTTCCTTCTGCAGTTGTGATACGAGTTGGTTTCATTCCGTTATCTGCAGTGTTGTATTCAGAACCTGGTTTTCCATTGTCAGTATCTTTAGCACCTGAAGCAATATCTTTACCGTCTGCAGTTCCTACTAATGGAGTTCCGTCTTCTGTTTGGTAATTAACGATGACTGATCCAGCTTTTTCATAAACGTAAGTTACATCAGTTTTACCTTCAACTACGTTTCCAGTTTCTGGTTTAGAATCATCTTTAAGACCAGCTTTTGTAATGTAGTATACAGTTCCGTCTTCTGCAGTGATTTTTTCTGGTTTGTTATCAACAGCAGTATCATATTTTTCGCTTAGAGATGCACCTTTAAGGTCGTCTTTATCAGCTGCGATTTTGTTACCTTCTGTGTCAACATAGTGAACTACTACATCACCAGTTACTTCTTTATAAACGTATGTTACTTCTTTAGTTTCTCCAGCAACAACTTTACCAGTTTCTTCACCTTTAGTTGCTGTTGGTACTAATTCGTATACTTTGCCTTCTGCAGTTGTGATACGAGCTGGTTTCATTCCGTTATCAGAAGTATCATAATCTGATCCTGGTTTTCCATCTACAGTGTCTTTAGCACCTGAAGCTACATTTGCACCAGCTGGGTCAACACCTACTAATGGAGTTCCATCTTCTGTTTGATAGTTAACGACTACTTGTCCTGCTTTTTCGTAAACGTAAGTTACTGTAGTTGTTCCTTCTACTACGTCTCCAGTAGCTGGTTTAGAATCATCTTTAAGCTCTGTAGCTGTTAAGTAATATTTAACACCGTCTTTAGTGATTTCAGCTTTTTTGTGGTCTGATGTGTCGTATTTAACGTTTAGAGAAGCATCTGTTTCGTCTTTTTCGTCTTCTGCGATTACGTTACCTTCAGTATCTTCATACTTAACGACAACATTACCTTTTACTTCTTTATAAACGTAGGTTACTTCTTTCGTTTCACCTGCAACAACTTTACCAGTTTCTTCACCTTTAGTTGCTGTTGGTACTAATTCGTATACTTTACCTTCTGCAGTTGTAATACGGTTTGGTTTCATTCCGTTGTCTGCAGTGTTGTAGTCAGTTCCTGCTTTAGCGTCTGTAGTGTCTTTAGCACCTGAAGCTACATTTGCACCATCTGCAGTACCTGTTAATGGAGTTCCGTCTTCTGTTTGGTAGTTAACGATTACTGATCCAGCTTTTTCGTAAACGTAAGTTACTGTAGTTGTTCCTTCTACTACGTCTCCAGTAGCTGGTTTAGAACCATCTTTCAGTTCTTTAGCTGTTAAGTAATATTTAACACCATCTTTCTCGATAGATTCTTTTTTGTGGTCAGCTGTATCGTATTTAACATTTAGAGAAGCATCTGTTTCATCTTTTTCGTCATCAGCAAGTGTGTTACCTTCAGTATCTTCATACTTAACGACAACATTACCTTTAACTTCTTTGTAAACGTAGGTTACTTCTTTAGTTGTTCCTGATTCAACCTCACCTGTTTCTTCACCTTCAGTTAAGTATGGAACTAATTCGTATACTTTGCCTTCTGCAGTTTTAATACGAGTTGGTTTCATTCCATTGTCTGCAGTGTTATAAGCTGTACCTGGTTTACCATTATCAATGTCTTTTGCACCTGATTCTACAGTTTTACCAGCTCCATCTTCGTCTACTACTGTTCCTGCAAGTGGAGTTCCATCTTCTGTTTTGTAGTTAACGATTACTGATCCAGCTTTTTCATAGATGTAAGTTACTTTTGTAACACCTTCTACTACTGTTCCTGTTTCAGCTGGTGATGTAGTTTCTGTACCATTTACAGATGTCATTGTGTTTGCTTCGTTTAGGTAGTAAACATTTCCTTGTGCATCTGTAAGTTTTTGAGGTTTTTCAGTTTCATTTTCTTTAGTGTTGTAAGGTACGTTTTTAGAAGCTGTAGTACTACTTACAATTACATCATTTCCATCAGCATCAACATAGTATTTCTCAGTTACTACTTCAGCTACTGTTTCAGGAGTATCAGTGTAAGGAGCTTTTAATTCTGTTCCGTCTTCTGTTTGGTAGTTAACGACTACAGAACCTTTTTTCTCGATTTCACGAGTTTTTTCTTCTGCATAAGTGTAAGTGATTGTTGTAGTACCACTTGCTAAACGGTATGCACGAAGAGGAGTGATTTCGTCACGGTAAGAATACTCTTCAACTTCCGGCGAAGGATCAGAAAATTTAAGAAGAAAATCACTACTATCTTCTAAAGTACTTGTTTCTTGATCAGTAACGCTTGCTATATCAGCTGTTATATCACTTGTAGGTCTTCCTTTATCATCAACTTGATCTCCCTTATCAGCACTAATCTCCAGAGGACCACCAGTTTTTGCCGCCATTCCTAAAGTAATATATCGTTTGAAATTAAGGAGGTTATCTTCAAATCCTTTTTCTTGAAGATATGCAAGATAGTTTTTTACAAGAGTTTTGTTTGCTTCTCCTGTTAAAGTATCTGGAGCCGCTTTAAAGTTTTGTACCATTGCATATGTTCTATTTAAAGTAGCCCCAGTTCCATCTTTATCATCTGCTACATTATCACTAGATGACAATTGTATCTGTGCTGTTAAAGAGAAACTCTCAGTTTTAGCTGTTACATAGGTATTTTTCTCAAGGACGAAAACATAATCACCTTCTTTGATTCCACCATCAGCTGTTACGTTAGCTGAAGTGAAGTTTTTTGCTGTTGCTTCTCCAGCTTTGAAAGCTTCTATCATCTTAGCATCAGAAGTGATCGCACCTGAATCAGCTTGTACATATTTACCATATGTTCCTTTTCCTGTTTGTTCAACAATCCAAGCTTTTCCACCAGGTTTTACAGTATCATAAGTGATTTTACCTTCTGCGTTACTTAACCCTTCTGGAGTCAATTTCGCAGTTACATCACCTAGAGTTGTGTCAGAGTACACTCCTCCACCGTTTCCAGTAGTTTCAACCTTAGGTTCTCCGATTAGGTGGTAAGTCTTCCCATCTTTTTCGATTGTTTCTTTCTTACCATTTTCTTTAGCGTCGTTTAGGTCGCTAGCTTCTGCATCACCACCTGTAGTTCCTTTGAAAACTTCTCCTGATTTACCGTATACATCGTATGGTGTTTCGATAGTTTTATCAGCACCAGAGTTTTGGTTTTTGTTTTCTTCTAATACAGTATTACCCTCAGCAGTTACATATTTGTAGTCTACTTTTCCAGTTTTAGTAATTGTATTTGTTCCCTCTGCAGTTGGATCAGTTGAAAATTGCCTACCTGCATCTGGGTTCTCAATATTAGCTGTATCTACAATTACTGACCCCTTATCATTTGAGATTGTTGTTGTGTTGTCGCTGTTTTCTGTCATCGCTGCTTCTGCAATATGGGGTTGTCCTGCCATTGCAAGGGCTGCACCGACAATCAGACCGACTGTACCGATTTTGACTGAGTCTGAACGACCGTCTTTAAACTTACGAATGGAAAATTTTTCTTTTTTATTTATAAACATCTTCATCATCCTTTTTTTATTGTATAATTTTTATTTTTAAGCTGTTATTATGCTAATACTTGCTTGAAAACTTCAAAATTAGACACTTAATTTTAACACTTTAAAACCTCTTATACAAGGAATTTGAATACTTTTTGATCATTCAAACTATAGTTTTTTTGCTATATTTATATATAAAAAATCCATATAGCGTATGGATTTACATGTTTAAAAATATACATTTATGCTACCAGCCAAGTGAAACCCTTTCAAATTGACAACCTAAGCGTCGCAATTCTTTTTGACGGTCCTCATAGTAGGAGAGGGAAATGCCTGTAATGGTCACATGGGGAAGGTCTTTCAAGTGCAGGCTGACCGATGAGGTAAAATGATAGACATGAACGAACTCGTATTCTTGAAAGAGTTGGGCTAGAACATCTTCAAAGATCAACTCCGTCTCCAAGTAGGTCACATCAGGGATAGTGAAGGTTTCCTTGGGATGAGGCAGATAGAGGTCAATGGCCAAGGCCTTAGCATAGGTACTAATAAAGCGGATGGAGATTTGATCGTCCTCTTCAGAGAACTTTTGTCCCAGCAGAACCTTAACTGTCTTGCCATTTGAAACGGGTGCTTGAGGCAGGTCAAAAAAATGCTCCAGATAGACTAGCTTCTCTCTAGCCACGACATGATAGGCACTGCGATAGAGGGTATAGTGCTTTTCCGTCTGCTCAATCAAGTCATCTCTGGTCAAGCCCAAAGAGCCCACCTGACTGGGCTGAAGAGGGAGGGCATACATTCCCAAAGGGTAAATATCCGCATAGCCATCATCGAAACTCATGAGGTGCTGGTAGGTCGAACTAGCAACCAAGTCCAGAATCAAGCTATTGTCAAAACTAGCATAAAAAATGGTGTCATAGTCGCCGGCAAGCTCCTGACAAATCTGAGCCAAGTCCTCTGTCGTTTGAGGATAATGAACATGGTCAAAATCCTTTGCATAATGCTCCTGACGGGCATTTTTGACAGGACTGACATAAAGACTGACAAAGTCCTGATCCGGATAGAGTCCCTCGATATGCTGTGCAATCTTGGACTGCAAGGGTGTTGTCGCAATGATGAGGTGTTTCATCTCTTTGATTCTCCTAGGTGGTGATGGTGCAGCAAGATCTCAACGACTTCAAAGTCCAAGGCATCGTCGATATCATAAGAATAGAGTTTGGGCATTTCATAGGCTACTGTCTTATCCGTGTAAAAGGTCTCATCTCGTAGGTAAAGATCCTTGCGAGAAATCCAGATACTACCGTTAGGATAGTAATAGACAGGCTCTTTCTGCCGAGCATAGTGCTTGGAAACTTGAGGCGGACAGATAAATGACGACTCCGCCAACTGCAAGTAAAGACTACGACTCTTATCCGCCTTGACACAGGAAATCAAATGGTCAGCGCCAGACTGACAGTAAAGTTGATAGGATTCGATGAGGTGCTCTACCTCTCTAAGAGGTGAAGTCACCTGTAGATTGACAAAGACCTGCTCTTCCTCAAAGGGCTGTAAAAAGTCTCGTAAGGTTTCTAAGCTAGAGGTTGTTGCCAAGGCCAATTCTTTTGGTCTGTGGACACAACGAATCTCTGGATAGGCTTGACGACAGAGTTCTAGATAGGCTAGTGAGTCTGATGAGACCCAGATATCACTAAATAGCTTGGAGGCTAGAGCAACTTCTATGGTATAGAAAACCAAAGGTTTGCCTGCAAGCGGTTTGATATTTTTATCTACTAAGCCGCGTGAACCCGAACGGATCAAAATGACGGCTATGGGTTTAGATTTTTCTTTCATATAGTCTTCCTAGAATTGAGATAAAAAGAGCAGATAGGGTAGTGATAATGCTATTTAACCAGGGATTAGGGTTGGCAAAAAGACCACTATAATGATAGAGAACCAAGGCTCCTATACTAAAGATCAGATAGATTTTATCTAATTGTAAACTCGGTCTTTTGAGAAGTAAGACCAAGAGGTACAAACCACCAATCACACCTAGTGTCAAGCCCATAAAGCCGTTAATCCATTCGTAGATAGAGTAGATTTCTGCATTCATGAGCAAGAGACAGAGGAGCCAGGACAGGCCTGCTATGACAAAGGATAGGAGGCTTGGCGACCAGCGCAGCTTTGACCAAGCAAAATCCAACTTCAAGCAGGTCACGATTGCATTCATACTGGACGAAACCGTGGATTGACCCGCTGCCAAGAGAGCCAGCATGATGAAACTGCCAAACCAAGGTGCCAGACCTTCCCGAGCGTAAGCAATGAGAACAGGATTGGTCGATGTGGTAGCGAAATTTTCCTGACGAATCAAGCAGCCAATCAAATACAGTAAACTGGCAATCCCAAAGGACAAAAGTCCCTGTAGCCATAAGATTTTTCCAATCTTCTGACGCCCCATTTTGCTATTAAAACGTTGGACGATATCCTGCGAAGAAACATAGGAAAACAAGCTACTAAAACCTGCTCCTGCAACTAAGATAAAGACCATCTTCCCATCCAGAGTCTCTGCAAAGTGAGATAGCTGTTGACTGCTATTCACGACTAAACCAGATTGGGCAATTCTTGGTAGAAAGAGGCCCAGTATAGCCAGCAGGACCAAGCCCTGAAAGAAGTCCGTCCACAGCACAACCAAGAGACCACCCCTTGCCAGATAATAGACTGTCAAGAGAAGGAGTAAACCAGACAAGACCAGCTGATTGATAGGGATAAAGGGCTCTAAGGCTTGAGACAACAAGTAGGTCACAACGGCTATTCGCCCCAACTGGTAGAGGACGAAAAGACCTGAGGCCAGTGAACGAATGCCAGGCGATTGAAACTTATCCTCTAAAAGATGATAGGCTGTCTCGTAGTTTCCCTTTTGATAGAGGGGCAGAAAATAGCGATGAGCTAGTGGAATGGCTAGAAAGATGCCACACTGGGCAAACCAGAGATAGGACCTGCCTGTATAGGCATTCCCCACCAGAGTCAGAAAGGAAATGGGGCTGAGTAAGGTCGCAAAGACTGAGAAGGCCAAAACTGTCACTGGAACAGCTTTCTTAACCTGATAATAGTCCTCTTCGCTCCCTTTTTTCCAATAGGCAATCCAGGAAATCAAGTAGAAATAGAGCAATAGGGTGACTAGAATTCCCAACATCCTAGAAGTTCCTATCTAATAGTTCTCTGTATATTTGAGCTACTTTTTCCAGAGAATAGCGAGAGGCTAAGGCTAGATTTTTTTCATTCGATAGATAAAAATCAGGCTCTTCCATCTCTTCTATCTTTTGAATCAACTCTGATTTGCTTTTAAACAAGTTGATGGCATTGGACTGGTTGGCATAAAAACGATGGGCAATCTCCACATCAGATAACAAGGCTAACAAACCTTGACTCAAGGCTTCAATACAGGCATTAGCAAATAACTCTGTATAACTTGCAGACAAATAGCATTGGTGGAGATGATAAGGCACTTCGTTAACGATCCCTTTAAAGTGAATGGTTGGCGGAAGATCATATTGATTCTGTAATTCTGCTAGACGTTCCTCTGAGCCACCATAAAAGGTAATCTGGGCCTTGGAGCCACGTTTGTAGAGTTCGATAAAAGCTTCAATGACAAGTTCAACGTTCTTACCTTCTCCCATATGACCCACCAAGCAATAGTCCAAAACAGGTACGATTTTTCTTAGCTGACCTACTTTTTCTGTAAACATTGGTGGTAAAAACTTAGTGTCATACCCTTGTTTCGCCAAAGTATCAGTCAACACTTCACTGGCAACTAGGTATTTGTTTGTCTTGCGCAGATTGGCGAGGCGTAAATCTCGCATGACATTTTCATGGACGACTTCATAATAATTTTTATCCGTGTTTTCCATGTAACGCCAAAGGCTGGGTTTGGGTACGATTTGTTGGTCACGGATAAAGAGGTCGGTTTGCTGGGCCCATTTGGCTAAGAACTTCACTAACAAGTCCTCTTCAGAACGGATTTCTCCTCCTATGCGGTAGATGTATTCTGGGTAAAAGATAGTGACAGGAGAGGGTTCTTTGAAAGGATTGATAAAGCGTCCTTCCAGAGCCAGTTCTCCATTTTCGTGATACCAACGCAACTCCTTTTCCTTGAAATCTTCAAACAAGAAGGGACCCTTGGTATAGTAATATCTGCCCGAACCATCTCCTAGGGTAACAGAAGCGACAAAACCATCTTCATTGAGCTCCACCTGATCTCCGTCTGCTAGCGTTAGACTTTCTGGTCTCACTGATAAGTCTGCATGGCCTATATCTGAAAAACTATGCGGAACACAGAGCAGTTCCTTTTCTAAAAATCCTAACTTGATTAAATCTTTCTTCCAGTCAGGACGAAGCTGAGGGCTCGATACAAGGTGAACATATTCCAAACCCAGATGGCGTGCTATGCGGGCTCGATAGACCTGGGTACTCTCAAAGCCATAACGATGGATTTCCTTGGCTGGATGGATGCTGACAATTCTCGACATGATGTAGACTCTTTCTCTCTTATTTTCTGCTTACAAAGGAAAAACCACCCTCACAAAAAGGCGAGGGTGGTTCATCCGTTACAATGCTTGGGGATTTCCTAGCAAGTTCCCCCTCAAAAGGACTTTATGCTATTCTATCACAAAGACTGACCATCTGCAAGATAGACTGGATTAGACAGGATAGCGTGGGGGAGTTTTCTTATTGTTTATAAATCGATTCTCTGAAATCATCTGTGCTACGTAGGTAGGCATTGTAGATTTTTTGTTTTAATAAGTGTACCCAGCTTGCAGGAGCATGGCTTGTCGTACGGTCAATGTTAGCCACATCTTTAGCCACTGCTTGATTAATCAGTTCTTGCATTTGGGCTGCTGAACGAATTGTAATCTCCTTGCTGCTGTTTGGTACACCAAGTTCGTACTGAATGGTGATTGGTTTCAACTGATCTTGCTTACGAATACGTTGATCAAACATATCCTTCTTGAAATCAGCCCATGAACCGTATTTGTTGGCAAAGACATTTTTCAAGACGAGACTATCAGTGATGAGGCCCACATCTTTTCGGTGCCAATCTGAATAGGTGATGTCCCCATTGCGTTTAGCTTCTTCTGCATATTGGTTGGATACATATGGTAAGAACCCATCTTGATAACCTTTTTCTGCCAACAATTCGTAGGCTGTCTTTCTAAACATGATGTCACCAGGTGCACCCTTTGGATTACTGAGAGCAGCATAAATCGGTGAGAACATGCTGATAAGATGATAGCCATTACGAGTATAGTCACTCTTATCACGGTATGCCCGACGGTTGATGATATTATTGTCAATCAAGGCATCAAGACTGGTTAGTTTACTTACTTCAGCATCTGTCAATGGACGAACAGAGTTTCCAGCATGCGTTTGTTTATGGTACTTGTCCTCAATGTAGAAATTCTCTATTTTTCTAAACCATTTTTTCTTGACATCATTAGACTTAGTTAAAATGGCATTGGCTTCCATAGCATCCAAGGTATACAAGACATCGTACATACCGTGCACATACTCTTGCAAGGCTGCGGCTGATGTGAAGCGGCTTGTCGGATCATAAGTATGCAAGCGAGTTGGTGAATCCTTATCCCCTTTATAGAGAGTATTCAAGACAATAGCATCCTTATCTAAACTATCAGCAGATTGCAACAGTCCTAAGGCATACAACTCTGCTCCCAATCCTTCACGACGACCTTTTCCTTCAAAGTAAATATGTCCGTCAGAATTATGAACCATTTCATGGGTATAGACTGATGTTCCGTATTTATCCAACAAGCGGTCGCTGACATAGTGGACCTCAGAACCGTTGGCATAGGCTCCAGCTCCTTTGCTTTCCCCATACCACTTACCAGTTGGTCCAAAGAAGTTGTAGATAGAAGCAATGGCCTTATCAGACAGGGTAGCCCAGTAATAATTACTATTGCTATCTTTCATACCAAAGCCATCTGAAACCATGACTGAACGGAAGAGTTTTTCTTTGTATTCCGGTGAAAGGAGATGGTACCAGATATCGTAGTGGTCTCGTTGCCATTCAGCCGACTGGTCAACCTTAGCACGGACATACTGACGCAATTCTTCTCCTGATAAGACTGTATTATTAACACGGTCACGGTAGCGTTCGTAGCCACCAAAGGCCAAGGTAGAAAGATTTGAAATCACATAAACATCTTCTTCTGGCAATGTTAATAAAGGTAGGAGCATGTTTTTTACTTTCCAACTTGGTGCCGTAATACGATCATAGACTCCCAGTGTATAGTTACTATCTGGTGTAGCTGACTCTTGTTTAGCACGCACTTCTGGAATCGCTGACTTACTCTCTACGATATAGGCCTTGGTATTTGTCTTCAACCATTCATTATTGGTTTTGGTTGGTAAGAAGAGCTTCCTGTAAGACTCTAGTAAATCCGTCACTGTCTTGCGACCTTTTGCAGCAGCCAGTGTTGTTTCATAGGCACTTATATTATTTGATGCCTTGAGATTTTCCATACCGCTCTGACCTAGGGCAATGATGGTATCCAAGGTTGAAGCTGTGCTATTACCATCAAAGTCAAACTTATAGGTATTGAGGTCCTTGGTATTGATGTGATCGTAGTTGATATTGTACCAGCGATTGAGGTAGGTCAAACCAAGCAAGAAAGCTTCCTTGTTGTTCTTGATTTTCTCGCTGATGTAGGTTGCTACACTATCTCCCATCGTATTGATAGACTTGTCCATGGCTAGCACTTTACGGAGATGTTCGCCGATATTGGATTTAACTTTTTCAAATTCTTTGTCCAAATATAGCGAATCAAGCGACGCATCTGCCTCAATGCCCAGAACTCTTCTCATGGCTGCTGAGTCATATTCGACCCCTTGCAAATCTGCTAGGACCCGATCAGTCACTTTCGTATAGTCAGATAAAAAGGCCTCTGGTGTAAAGATAAAGTTTTTACCTGCTACGCTGTACTCTGTAATTTGTGTATTTTTGAAGTTTTCTTTGTAGGTGACATCCAGATAACTGATTGTATTATCAGCAAAATGCAACATCAGTTTATTGATAGCTACTTTATTGGCCTGAATATCTGTGATGATGTCATTGTCCTTCATTGGTACAACATCCAGCAGTTCTGTAGTATAAAGCTTATCAGTAGGATCAACTTGATTTCCATAGTGAACCACTAGCTCTTTATTATAGAAAGGCATCAATTTCTCAATATTGTGATAAGCAACTTTTCGACTAGCTTGGCCTTGACTTAACTGAGTATAGTCCACACTGTGCTGATTGGCCTTAAGTGTTTGACCTGTATCGTTTAGTGTCACTGTCATCCCATAAGACTGAACCTTTTCTCTGGCCTGGTCTTGGGTGATTGGGGCCGCATAGAGATCAGCCTTCTTGTTCTCAACAGCAGTGCTGGCATCTTTGATGTCCGCTCCCCTGTACTGGTCTCCTGTGATGGCATAACCATCTCCAGCGTTGACCATGCTAACGACATGATGGATACGGCCATTTTGCCATGTAGAACCAGCTATTCCTCCGACTCGTGGATAAGTTGTTGTGTTGAGGATGGTTCCACTTGCTAGCGCATGAGAAACCAAAGCACCACTTTGAACTTTCCCTACAATACCTCCAGCAAATTGGTCATTGTTGCGGGCATTACTAGAAATATTTGTATCAACAGCTACCTTATCAATCTTAGCCTTATTACCAGATAAGAGCCCTGCTATACCTCCCACATAGTAAGGAGAAGCATCCGTATGCTTAGCCTGAATGCTACCTGTAAATGAACTATTGCTTATTTCTGTATCTTGAGCCTTGGCTACCAAACCTGCAACTGACTTGCTACCTGACAATTGACCTTCTACAGCTACATTACTAATCTGACTATTAGTAGCTACTTTTGCTAGGCTGGCTGTGTCATCTTGACTCTTAATCTCTACTGCTTTAAGGTCAATATCTTTCACAGTAGCCTTGGTCAAGTTATCAAACAAGGCTGTCCTGAGGTCATAAATCGCAAACGGCTTCCCATCACTCGCACCGATAAGATTACCAGTGAAAGTGCCTGTCACATAGCTGGTTTGTCCCTTTGCTAAGGCCACTTCATCAGCTGTCATATCAGCTCCAAGTTTAAAGGTTCCAGCGAGATTACCTTGCATGGCAGCAATCAGTTTCTTGAAGGAAGTATAGACACCGTCCTTGGCAAGCTTTTGCTTATCAACTGTGAAGCTATAGTTATCCTTGTATGCTGAATCTTTCTCTTGAACCAGTTCATTGAAGGCAACGGTTACCTTGTATTTCCCATCCTCTGTTTCCTTAATAGAGCTAACTGGTAGCAACATTTCTTTCATCTTATCTGATTTGACTTTGACAAAATAAGGTGACAAATCGCTTGGTACTTCTGATAGATTCAGATAACGACGGTAGTGACCATCTTCCTTACCATAGAGCCCCACTTCATCCACATCTTTGATTTCAATTTTCTTATAGTCCAATTGAAAATCTTTCGTTGATACTTCTGTATTTTCCTGATCAGATTGGCCTAGATTATAGGTCAGGTAAGTCTTAATTGTATAAGGAGTATAGTAGTCCAAACCATCAATCGTTTGCTGAACGGATAAATCTTTCAAATCCACTTCTTTAATCAGTGTTCCATTTTGAAAAATTTGGGCCTTGGCCTTAACAAAAGCAGACGTTGGGTCATCTAAGCGGTAGTTGACTGCTACTGCTTTTTTGCTCTCATCTTTAACCAGATTAGTAATTTCAACAGTTGGTTTGGTTTTAACAAGACTGCCAACCTTGATAATCTCTTTGGTTGGTTCTACTTCTGTACGTGAGATTTCCTTGCTAGCTTCCACCTTACCATCTACGAGATAATCTTCATACTCGATTGTCCGTAAACCGTCTTTTCCTTCCTGAGCAATTTCTCGATGATTTTTTAAGATAGTCGCATCTTCAATTTCTTCAGTTTCATGAGGAATGGTTTCTGTTACTGTACGATGATTGCTTGTCAAAGGCAGTTCAGGAAGAGTCTCTACTACAGCAGCCTCACCCTCGTGACCCGACTCTTGGGTACCTTGAGTGCTGATTGGATCTGTATACGCTGGTTGAACTGGTTGAACTAGAGCCTCACCATCATGACCTGACTCTTGTGTGCCTTGAGTACTGATCGATGCTGTGTAGGCTGGTTGAACTGGTTGAACTAGAGCCTCGCCCTCATGACCGGGCTCTTGCGTACCTTGGGTACTAATTGGAGCTGTGTAAGATGGCTGAACGGGTTGAACTAAGGCTTCACCCTCGTGACCAATTTCTTGGGTCCCCTTACTGCTAACAACTTCTGTAAACTCTGGCACTGTTGGCTCAACTGGAGCTCCCTCCTGAGGACCTGTGTAAACTGGTAGTTCTGATTGAACCAGGGATTCGCCTTCATGACCTGACTCTTGTGTACCTTGGGTGCTAATTGGGGCTGTGTACGCTGGTTGCGATGGTTGAACCAGGGCAGCACCCTCATGACCTGGCTCTTGCGTGCCTTTAGTGCTAATTGGGGCTGTATAAGACGGCTGCTCTGCTTGGACTAGGGATTCGCCTTCATGACCTGACTCTTGTGTGCCTTGGGTGCTAACGGGTTCTGTATAAGTCGGTTGAACGGGTTGAACTAGGGCAGCACCTTCATGACCTGACTCTTGTGTGCCTTGGGTGCTAACGGGTTCTGTATAAGTCGGTTGAACGGGTTGAACTAGGGCATCGCCCTCATGACCTGACTCTTGTGTACCTTGGGTGCTAACGGGTTCTGTATAAGTCGGTTGAACGGGTTGAACTAGGGCAGCACCTTCATGACCCGGCTCTTGTGTACCTTGGGTGCTAACGGGTTCTGTATAAGTCGGTTGAACGGGTTGAACTAGGGCAGCACCTTCATGACCTGACTCTTGTGTGCCTTGGGTGCTAACGGGTTCTGTATAAGTCGGTTGAACGGGTTGAACTAGGGCATCGCCCTCATGACCTGACTCTTGTGTACCTTGGGTGCTAACGGGTTCTGTATAAGTCGGTTGAACGGGTTGAACTAGGGCAGCACCTTCATGACCCGGCTCTTGGCTCCCCTTTGCTTGCACTACAGTTTCTTTGTTTTTTTGTAGTTGAGGCTCTATAGGAGAAGGTGTTCCTCCTTGTTGTTCCTCTATCGTTGAGCTATCTACATTTTCTAAGTTAGACTTGCTGTCATGCGCCTTCTGTTTATCTGATTGTTTAACAACGTCTACTTTATTTTTCACATATCCTAGATAAGTATAACCAGGAATATCAACTGGAGCTGGCAAAGCATCTCCTGCCTGAACAGATAGTTGGGTGTTATAAGCAGCTAGTGTTTCGCTAGTCAAAGCAAGGACAGTTGGAGACAGCAACTGGCTTCCTAGACTGGTTACTAACAAGAATCGACTAATCTTACTCTTGCCATCACGTCCCTTAAGAACTACTACAACCAATAAACTAAGGCCTACCACTAAGGTAGCAGTTTCTAGGGAAGAGCTAGTTCCTGTGTTGGGTAGTACTTGATTTGCTCGATAAACAAGATAGTAGGTAGCATCTGTTTCTTCCGCTACTTGTGGTAGGGATGTAACTAAGAGAGTCTTCTCTTCATCAGTCAAATCCGACTCTAAAACATAAGTATAATTAACGGCATGAGATTCTTGAGCAGATACAGTCTGTAGGCCAGTTCCCATCAAAAAGAAACACGCAACTGCTACAGATACAAGGCCAACTGCCAATTTTCTTAATGAGAAATTCTGTCTTTTTTCTCCACTAGTTTTGAAATTCATATTCCCCTCTTTTTACATTTTTAAATTAGCATATTAATTTATAGCAAAATATACAACTCTTCCCATTATACATCAACTTTTTAAAAGATTCTAGGGATAGATATGCAAATAAGGGAATAATAAAAGGCATTCCTAAAATTAGATACCTAACTTCTGGAATACCTATCATATTTCTAAATTTTTATTTCACAACAAGCTCATAACGTGTCTTGCTTGTAAAGGTTTGACCGGCTTTAAGAATGACTTGGTCTTTGAGGTCGCTGTGAATGGCATCTGGTAAAGCCTGCGCTTCAAGGGCAATCCCATTGTGCTGTACCATTGGCTGACCTCCTATGATGACACTCTCATCCACAAAGTTTGCTGTGTAGACTACAAAGCAAGGAGCTTCTGTCTTGAAAAGCAGGAAGCGACCTGAATTTTGGTCATAAAGGAAACCAGCATTGTCATGACCTGCAGGAAGAGCAAATGGATGATCTAAGCCAGATACCAACTGGATTTGCTCATCTTCCTCTGCAAAGATATCCTTCAACAAGGCACCATTGTAGATGTGCTTGACCACATCACGAGTAGCATCTGGAGTTTTGGCAGGAACACCGTCGGGAGCGATTGGGTAAATGCCCTCTGTGTTTAGTTGGAAGACATGACGGTCAATCGTCTGCGTGAAATCACCAGACAAGTTAAAATAGCTGTGGTTGGTTGGATTGACCAGCGTATCCTGATCGGTCGTTACCTTGTAGCTGATTTCATAGGCACCAGTTTCTTCTAAGTGGTAACTGATCCAAATCTTGAGATTTCCAGGAAATCCTCCTGTCCCATCTGTACGCTCTGTGTAGAGGATCAAGCCATGGTCGCTCACTTCGACCAATTCAAATAAACTAGAATCCCAACCAGTTGAACCACTGTGGTTACAGTTGCTAGCATTGTTGACTTCAAGGTCATAGTTCTTGCCATTAAGCTCAAAGGTCGCACCTGCAATACGTCCTGCCACAGGACCTACGCTCGCTCCATGCTTGGGGCTATTGCCTACATAGCTGTCAAAGTCATCAAATCCCAAGATAACATTGGCAAAATTTCCAGTCTTGTCAGGTGTGACATAGCGTAAGATGGTCGCACCATAAGTCATAACCTCAAGCTGGTAGCCACCGTCTGTCTCAAATCGATAGGCCAAGACATCCTTGCCCTCAACATTTCCAAATACACGCTCTGTGTATGCTTTCATTCTGTTCTCCTTTTACTATTTCTCTCAAGCAAACAAACCATAGAAAGCCTACTGACAATCTATGGTTTACTTGTATGATTTACAAACCCCTTTATCAAGAATCTATAAACGCAGTATTACTTTTGATATTCGTGGATGATAACACCTTGTACCACACGGTTTACTGTACCTGTAGGAGACGGTGTATCTGGTTTGTTTTCTACCTTGAGTGAAGTCAATAGGGCAAAGAGTTGGGCATAAACAATGTAAGGGAAGACACGGTAAATATCATTCAAGACACCGCCACAACCAAGGGCCACTTCTTTGACATTTTCAAGTCCAAAGGCTTGATCACTCAAAAGCACAACACGACGAGCAATCTGATCACCAGTAACTTCACGAACCAAGTCTAAGTCGTACTTACGAGTGTAGTCTGTCGTTGTACCAAAGACCAAGACAACTGTATCTTCGTTGATCAGAGATTTTGGACCGTGACGGAAGCCGACTGGGCTTTCATACATGGTCGCAACTTGACCAGCTGTCAATTCCAAAATCTTGAGCTGAGCTTCATGAGCAAGTCCAAAGAAAGGACCAGCGCCTAGATAGATGACACGGTTAAAGTCGAGGTCAACAAGCTCTTTGACATCTTCTGCATTGTCTAGAACTTTACGAGCAAGACTAGATATAACTTCAAAACGTTCAGACTTAACAGCAAATTCTGTAGAATCAAAGACCAAGAGAGCTGTCAACATCATAGACGTAAAGCTAGAGGTCATGGCAAAGCCAGCATCATTAGAAGCAGTTGGTTGCAAAAGCAAGAGATTGCGGTCATCTCCATGAGCTTGAAGAGCCAATTTACCATCTGCTGCACAAGTAATAGTCACTTGATAAAGCTCATCCACCAAGGCTTTGGCCAAATCAACAGTCGCCACACTTTCAGGCGAGTTCCCACTACGAGCAAAAGATACAAGGACAGTCGCCACATCTTTTTTCAAATAGGTTTCTGGATTGGCAACGATATCTGTTGTCGCAATAGCATTGAAATTCCATTTGCGTTCGTCATAGACTTCCTTAAAGTAAGGTACCAAGGTATCTCCCACATAAGCAGAAGTCCCAGCACCTGTCAAAATAACCTTGATATAGTCATGTTTATCAGCAATCCCTTGTAGAAAGGCTGCAATTTCTTCACGTTGTGCTTGATAAGCTTCAAAAGCTTCTTTCCATACATCTGGTTGTTGGTAGATTTCACGTGTAGTGATTTCTGCACCCAATTCGATCAAGTCTTCTTTTGTATAATGTAACATTGAGTTCCTCTTTTTCTATTAAATATGGGAATGGGAGTAAGCCCCATTCCCATGTATATTCTATATAAGATGCTCTAACGATTTTCACGTTGTCACATCGTATACTCAATGAAAATCAAAGAGCAAACTAGGAAACTAGCCGCAGGTTGCTCAAAGCACTGCTTTGAGGTTGCAGATAGAACTGACGAAGTCAGTAACATCTATACGGCAAGGCGACACTAGTATGGTTTAAAGAGATTTTCGAAGAGTATTATTCATCTTCGTCATCATCGAAGCCCGCTAACAGGTCATTAACTTTCACAATGCTTTCTGCAGCACGGCTCTTATAGTCTGCATCTGCGCCTGTAAGGCTCGCATTGATAAATTCAATCACCATTGGAAGATTCATCCCTGCGTAAAGGTCAATATCACGACCTTCCATGATCAAGCGACTCACCACGTTACATGGTGTACCACCAAGAAGATCCGCAAAGACTAGGAAATCATCCAATCCTTCAATAGCAGCTTCAAATTTTGCAGTAAAGTCTTCTGGTCCATCTTCTGGAAGAAGAGCCACTGCATGAATGTTGTCTTGTGGACCCATGATCATTTCAGTGCTACCTTTAAGTTCTTCACAAAAACGACCATGGCTCACCAAAATTAATGATTTAGCCATAAATTATGCGCCCATTCCAAGCAAGAATTTACCGATGAATGAAAGACCTACTGCAAGAGCGATAATGATACCGATAGCTTTAGTAGAAGTCATACCTTTCTTACCAAGCAACCAGAAGATAAAGGCAGTAAAGATTGCTGGAAGCAAGCGTGGGAAGATTGAGTTCAAGATATCTTGGAAGTCAATCATTTTTTCACCGATTGGCAATTTGTAAGAAATTTCAAAGTTAATCATTGTTGCTACAAGAGCACCCATCATGAAGACACCAAGTACAGATGCAGCGTCAATCAAAGCTGTCAAAGTACTTTGCATGTTGTTGATAAGGTTAACCCCTTCTTTGTAAGCAAATTCCAACTGTTTCCAACGGAAGATGTCATAAGCAACTGCAACTGCGATCCAAAGGAAGATTCCCCATGGTTGGCCAGCGATAGCCATAGTTGCTGCGATAGATCCCATGATAGCAGGTACAAGTGAACCAAAGATAGTATCTCCAAGAGGAGCGAATGGTCCCATCAAACCTGTCTTGATACCGTTAACGGCATCTTTTGAACCTACACCATCTTTTTCTTCCATGGCAAGGTCAAAACCAGCGATAATAGTGTGGAAGAATGGTGAAGTATTGAAGAATTGAGTATGAACTTTCATCATTTC